>JAYZFP010000145.1:0-25403 GCA_036336715.1 Planctomycetota bacterium | reverse complement strand
GTCCGACATCCACACGATCGCGGCATCAAAATCTTTTTCCGACCTGGGAACGTTGCCGGGCCGAACGATCATGTCACCACGACTGACATCGATTTCATCTTCCAGGGTCAGGGTAACCGACTGGGGTGTGAATGCTTCTTCCTGCGTTCCATCAAAAGTCACGATTTCCCGGATGCGACTCTTTCTTCCGGAAGGCAACGCCATGATCTCATCACCCTTGCGAATGATGCCCGAAGCAACTGTTCCACAGAATCCACGGAAATCAAGATGAGGTCGATTGACGAGCTGCACCGGAAAACGGAAATCCTCCATGTTGCGGTCCGACCCGATGTAAACGTTTTCCAGAAAGTTCATCAGGGTCGAACCCTGGAACCACGGCATGTTCTCGCTGGGGTCGACGATATTGTCCCCGTTGAGAGCCGAAATTGGCAGAAAATGCAAATCGGGCATATCGAGCCGGGAGGCAAAATCCCTGTAATCCTTCTGGATTTCCTCGTACCGTTGTTCGCTGAAGTCAACCAGGTCCATTTTGTTGACGGCCACCAGGACATGCTTGATGCCCAGCAAGGTCACTATAAAACTGTGCCGTTTTGTTTGGGTCAATACTCCGTGTCGGGCATCGATCAGGATGATCGCCAGGTCGGCCGTTGAAGCTCCGGTCGCCATGTTCCGGGTATACTGCTCATGCCCCGGCGTATCGGCAATGATGAACTTCCGCTTGTTGGTGGAAAAATACCGATAGGCCACGTCAATGGTAATGCCCTGCTCCCGTTCTTCGGTCAGGCCATCGGTAAACAGGGCCGGATCAAACCCTCCCCCGGTCGTTCCCTGGGTCTGGGATTCTCTTTCAATGGCCGCCAACTGATCCTCAAACATCAGCTTGGCGTCGTAAAAGAGCCTTCCAATCAGGGTACTTTTCCCGTCATCAACACTACCGCATGTCAGGAATCGCAACAGTTCTTTTTGCTCGTGTTGCTTCAGGTAGGCGTCAATGTCGGTTTTGATCAGGTCTGATTGATGAGACATGTTCGGGTAGAAAAATTCGGGTGGCTTTTAAAAATGGGTCGATGGTTGCCAACAACAGCAGACTCGCCCGGGAATTCGAACCGGGGACGGAATGGGACAGCTCAAAAGTATCCGCGTTCCTTTTTTTTCTGCATCCCGGCTCCCCCCTCATCCTGGTCGATTTTCCGTCCCTGGCGTTCGGAGGTCGTGGTCAGCAGCATTTCCTGGATAATTTCCGGCAGCGTGGTTGCCGGTGAAACGACCGCTCCGGTCAGCGGGTAGCAGCCCAGTGTGCGGAAACGGACATTCTTGACTTCAGGCTCTTCTCCCGGCTTCAACTGCAGGCGATCGTCGTCCACCATGATGTCGATTCCATCCCGATGAACGACCGGTCGAGGGGCCGAGTAATAGAGCGGTACAATCGGAATTTTTTCCAGGTGAATGTATTGCCAGACATCGAGCTCCGTCCAATTGGAAAGGGGAAATACCCGGATGCTTTCCCCCGGATTGACCCGCGCATTGTAGAGATTCCAGAGTTCCGGCCGCTGGTTTTTTGGATCCCACCGGTGGTTCCTGTCCCGAAAGGAATAGACCCGTTCCTTGGCCCTGGATTTTTCCTCGTCACGACGGGCGCCACCAAACGCGGCATCGAACTGGTACTTGTCCAATGCCATTTTCAATGCATCGGTTTTCATCAGTTCAGTGTGCTTCTCGCTGTTTTCAAAAGGATCGATTCCGTGCTTCAGCCCCTCGTGGTTGATAAATGACAAGACTTCGAGGCCGAGCTCCTTGGCAGCGTAGTTTTCCCGAAATTCGTACATTTCCCTGAACTTCCAGGTCGTGTCTACGTGCAACAGGGGGAACGGGGGCTTTCCGGGGGCAAATGCCTTCATCGCAAGATGGACCATGACGGACGAATCTTTGCCGATCGAGTAAAGCATCACCGGATTGGAGAATTCCGCGGCGACTTCACGGATAATATGGATACTTTCTGCCTCAAGCTGCTTGAGGTGGGTCAGGTGATAGGAGCTCATGAAAGGGAATTCGCCTGTCGATTGGCAACGATGAAGTTTTGGTGAAAAATACTTTCCAGATTGTCAGTCGTTTGCTGGTTGATTTGGAGAATCGTTAAAGTAATACCTTTAACATGATCCCGGTTTGCCGGCTGGTAGCAATACCGACTCTGGCAAACCCACAATGGTAATCGTGTTGCCCAGGTTCGCCGAGACCGAATCCCGACCATGCTCCTGTTTGCAAATCAAATCCTGATCTACACAGCCACCGGATTACTGATTGGGTTGATCGCGGGCACCTTGGCAGCTTGCCTATGGTACCAAAACCGTCTTAAAAAAAACCTCGGACAGATGCAGACCGATTTGTCTTCCCTGGGAAAAAACAGCATCTTCATCGGTGACAATGCCAATTTCACCGGGCTCTCCGACCTTTCGGTGGCTCTGCAGACCTTTTACAGGAAGTCACGTCAGCGGGAAAAAAGCCTGAAGAAGGTAGGTCGCCGTCTGAATTCGGTACTGAACAACATGCAAGAAGGCGTAATCGTCCTCAACGGCAGAAACCACGTGGTATTCTCCAACCAATCGTCCCGGGAACTGCTGGCTGTTTCCGTAGACGACCTCGTGAACCGTTCCATTCTGGAAATTGTCCGCAACCCGGAGATCGAACAGGCCATCTCGGATTGCCTTGCCGGCAAGTCCGATGTGCAAACGGAATTCGAAACCACGCGAGGGCCCAAGAAGACCCTGATGGTACGGGTGTCCCAGATGCCACGGAAATCCAAGGCTCAGACGATGCTGGTATTGGCCGATATTTCAAATCTTCGGCAGTTGGAGAACATGCGTCGGGATTTTGTCGCCAACGTTTCCCACGAACTGAAAACGCCCTTGGCCTCTATCAAGGCCTATTCCGAAACTCTGCGGAGAGGGGCCATCAATGACGAAGCCAATCGGCTCAAATTTGTCAACACGATCGAGGATCAGGCCAATCGACTCCATCAACTGATTATTGACCTGATCCACCTGGCCCGGATTGAACAGGGGAAAACAGCATTTGTCATCACCGACGTGGATTTGACAGGTATCGTGCTGGAACGTGTGGAGGCGTTTCGGGATAACGCAGCAAACAGCAGGATCACCCTGGATATCAAGTCACCGGAGTCGGAAATCTGGGTACGAGCTGACGATGAAGGACTACAAACCATCATTGACAACCTGCTGAGCAACGCCATTCGCTACACGCCAGCGGACGGAGTTGTCACCGTGGTCTGCAGCAAAAATGAAAACGAGTCGATTCTGCAGGTCATTGACACGGGGATCGGAATCGCCCCCGATCAGCAGGAAAGGGTCTTTGAGAGGTTTTACCGTGTCGACAAGGCGAGGAGCCGCGAAAAGGGAGGCACCGGCCTGGGGCTCTCGATCGTCAAACACTTGACGCAATCCATGGAGGGAAAAATCACCCTTAACAGTTCGGTAGGAATAGGCAGCAAATTTTCCGTTTATCTGCCGTTGGTAGATTCCCCTGAATCGGGCAATTAACACAATCTTAACACTTTCTTAACATGCAAAGAAACAATTTTTCCCTTCGAGGGAGATTCCCGCTACAGGTGGCTGGAAAACCCTGTCGACTGTTTCTTTTTTTAATGAGGTTAAGTAAAAATGAGGCATTTTGCCTGTTGCACCGTTTTGGTTTCGTTCCTGGCTTTGGGTTGTGGATCGGATGAAAAAGGGACAAAGAAATCCGGTAAAAAATCGGCTGGCAGTAATCAAATTGCAGGCAAAATTCTGATCGAGGGATCCAGCACGGTCGAGCCGATCTCCAACCAGGCAAAAACACAATTCAACATCGACTTTCCCGAGGTTGAAATTTCGGTTGGGGGCGAAGGGACCAGTAACGGTTTCAAATCCTTCGTGAAAAATGAAACTGACATTTCGGATGCCTCACGGCCCATCAAACAGAAGGAGGTCGACCTTTGCAAGGAAGCTGGCGTCGAATTTATCGAACTGCCGGTCGCCTACGACGGCCTGACGTTCGTGGTTAACAAACAGAATGAAGCGGTCAATGAACTGACGGTAGACCAGCTGAAAAAGATCTTTGTCGAAGGTGGAGTGAAAACCTGGAAAGAACTGGATGAATCCTGGCCTGACGAGCAAATCAAGATTTTCATGCCAGGCACCGGATCGGGCACCTATGATTACGCCTACGAAATCCTGGCAAAAAAGGATGGCAAGAAGCTTCGTTCGGAAGCGGGTGTTGTGACCATGAGCGAACAGGACAATACTCTGGTGGAAGGCGTCAAAGGGGGAGGAAACGGGATCGGCTTTTTCGGCTATGCCTATTACGAGTCCAACAAGAATGACCTGAAGGCGGTCAAGATTGTCAACCCGACCAACTCCAAGGCTGTTGCTCCCACAATGGCAACGATTGAATCCGGCGACTATGCCCCCTTCAGTCGTCCACTGTTTATCTATATCAACAAGGCTTCCCTCGCCAAACTCCAGGTTGCGAAGTTCGTGAAGTTCTACCTGGACAACGCCAAAAAACTGGCGACCGACGCCAAGTATGTTGCCCTGCCCGGGGAGATCTATGATATCGCCAAAACACACCTCGAAGATGAATTGACCGGCACCCATTTTCTCGATGAAAAAGGTGAAAAACGGGAGGGTGGACTCATTGAAATTTACACGGTCGAAAACGCGGGCAAGTAATCCACCCGAGCCGGGGACCACCAGCCGATCGGCTCCCCGGCATTTTTCAAGGCACCCGGATGGTCTCCTCAAAGCCCGAATCAGGAATTCCTGATTCGCTTAAAAACCGAAAATTCAAATCCATTGCCAAAAGCAAGCTGACCGAGAGGTTTGTGACGGCAATCCTGGGTCTATGCGCCCTGATTTCGGTAGCCACCACAACCGGGATCGTTTTTGTGCTGGTCTCCGAATCCAGCGGTTTTTTCCTGTCGGAAAACATCAGTCTCGCCCAGTACCTGACACCGGGAGAGTGGGAATTTGGACGATTGAAATCGGACGAAGTGGAATCCGATGTGGTCATCAAACACAGCATCTGGCCACTGCTATCGGGAACGCTGCGGATCACGGTGGTGGCCATGTGCATCGCCATTCCACTTGGACTGGTCTCTGCCGTTTACCTCAGCGAGTATGCACCCGAGCGTGTCCGGTCCGTGCTCAAACCAATCCTCGAGATCCTGGCTGGTATTCCAACTGTCGTGCTTGGATACTTTGCCCTCCGTTTTATTTCCCCCTACCTTCTCCAGCCACTTGGCGGATTTGACTCATTCAATGCTGCCTCTGCAGGGATCGCCGTTGGTATCCTGTGCATCCCTCTGGTTTCATCGCTCACCGAAGATTCACTGCAGGCGGTTCCCAAGGGATTGCGTGAGGCAGCCTTTGGATTGGGGGGGACGCGATTTGACGTGACCTGCAAAGTCGTTCTGCCAGCAGCCCTGTCGGGGGTGGTTTCCGCCTTCCTTCTGGCATTTGCCAGGGCAGTTGGCGAAACGATGGTCGTGGCCCTCGCGGCAGGCACCAATCCCGTGCTGACGGCGGATATCCGGCAACCATCACAAACCATGACCGGGTACATCGTGGAAACCTTTCAGAGTGAGGGAGTCGTACCGGGCACCGTTCAGTATTATTCGATCTACGCGGTCGCCATCACGCTATTTGCTCTTACGTTTTCGATAACACTCCTCGGTCAGTGGGTGCGAAAACGGTACCAGGAGTCGTATCACTAGGTCATGAAAAGTTTTGACGCTGACTCCCGAAAACTCGCAAATCGAAAGTTGATCGATCAGCTTTTCAGAGTACTTTGCCTCCTTGCCGCAGGAATGGTGGTCCTGGTGCTGGTGATTCTGATCGGTACCATTTGCGGAAGCGCCACCAGGAGCCTGACCCTCGAAACCGGGCTGCCGCGACTGGTAAATGACACGGGAACCAGCAGGTACGATGGCGTCACCTGCGAAAACCGACCCCGGATCGGCATCCTGCAGGGAACCGGGCCTGCAGGTTCCTCGGCGACCATTTACGCCGAGGACGAAACAGGCAAACAACGAGCTGTCGGATCAGGCTTGCCCCGTGGCGATGGAAGCTTCAGCATTACGTGTGAGGAACTCGTTGATGGCGGCTACCAGATCTGGTTTGTGATTACCGACAGCGACGGGAATGAACTGGAAACATCCCGTCCCATCCGGATCCTGATCGATACCCTTCCACCTGCGGGCCTGGAATTTGACGTCTCCACACTCGGCGACAGGATTCTGGTTGAGGGGGAGTTGAGCAGTTTTGTTGTCGGCGGCCGTGGAATCGAGCAAAACGCCAGGGTCGAGCTTAAATTCCAGGACGACCAGGGAAACAGCCTCGGTCCGATCGAAGCGAAAATCAAACAGGGAAGCGGCTGGAGGATCCCGAAGACCAACCTGCAGCGGCTGGACACCCGTCCAGCCTCAAAAAAACAGCAGGGGACCCTGACTGTCACCGCGACCCAGCATGACCTGGCTGGAAACGCCCAGCCGGATGTAAGCATCGATTTGAAACTGGATCGCTCGGGTGCAGGACAGGCGGACCTGGTGAACACTTTTAAGGACGACCGCATCGACCTCTCGGCCCTGGAAATCGAGACACTCAGGCCGACCAATCTCGAGACTTTTCTGACCAGTCATCACTACGACAATGCTCCGGAAGTGTCAGGTATTTTCCGGGCCCTGGTCGGCTCAATGTTTCTTTGCATCGTCTGCGCCATGTTCACGATTCCGATTGGCATCGGAACCGCGATTTTCCTGGAGGACTTTCGACCCAAAAACAGGATCCTGCGGCTCTTCCACAGTTTTGTTCAGCTGAATATCAGCAATCTCGCCGGAGTGCCTTCGATCGTTTACGGAATCCTGGGCGTCACCGCATTCGTCTACATGTTCAACCTGTTTCCCGCCAGGACCGTTGACTCACGACCCAAGTATGAATTTGGAACCAATTATTTTTACCAATTGGAAACACTCGGCGGACAATACGTGACGATCCCCTGCACCGACAAGCAGAAAACAACGATCGAACTGACTGAGCCCATCACTGCCTACGGTGACGAGGGCGAGTTCACACTGAATGTGGTGGATAGCAGTTCAGGCCTCTCTGAAGACGAAAGGTATGCCACTGTCCGCAGGGGGAAAAAGGCGAGTATTGTCGACAGTGAACATCATTGGTATTACCTCTCGGTGCCCTTTGGCAAAAGTTTTCTTGCTGCCGGCCTGACGCTCGGACTGGTGGTCCTGCCGATCATCATCATCGCTTCCCAGGAGGCCATACGCGGGGTGCCAAATTCACTGCGGGAAGCGTCGATGGGGATGGGCGCAACGAAATGGCAGACCGTCCGCAATATCGTTTTGCCATCGGCCACACCCGGGATCATGACCGGAACCATTCTTGCGCTGAGCCGTGCCGTGGGAGAAGCGGCCCCCATCCTCGCAGTCATGGGTGGGGTGCTGGCAGTGATCCCAAAGAACCTGATGGAAAACTCTTCGGCGCTGCCAATCCTGATCTACAAGTGGGCAAAAGACGCCTCGCGTGGCTTTCACAGCCTGTCGGCAGCAGCTATTGTTGTATTGCTTCTTCTGCTGTTGGCAATGAATTCGGTTGCCATTGTCATTCGCTACCGTGCCGAAAGAAAAGGCAAATAACGGGATGGGCAACAAAGCAATGCAAACCAACGAAAAAACAGAGACCCAAGACATGGCCGTTTCCGCAGAGCCCCAAGCCTTGGCTTCCGGTGATTCGACTGAATCCATGGTGACCGCTGAACCCAGGAAAAAAGCCGATATAGCGATCGACATTCAGAACCTGAATGCATGGTACAACCACTGCGAGTTCCAGGTCCTCCATGACATCACGCTCCGCTTTGAAAAAAACAAGGTCGCTGCGCTGATCGGGCCCAGTGGCTGCGGAAAAAGCACTTTGCTTCGCTGGATCAACCGCATGAACGATGTTGTCAACGGCGCAGTGGTGGAAGGTGGCCTGCGGATGGGAGACCTGGATATCCTCGCCAACACCACGGACGCTGTCGATCTTCGTCGTCGAATTGGCATCGTCTTCCAGAAGCCCAACCCTTTTCCAAAATCCATTTACGACAACGTCGCTTTTGGCCCCCGACTGCACTTCAACATCAGCAAAAGTGAACTGGACGAACTCGTGGAGTGGTCGCTGAAAAAAGCCGCGCTGTGGGAAGAGGTCAAGGACCGCCTGAAAAAATCGGCTCTTGGCCTCAGTGGCGGTCAGCAGCAGCGACTCTGCATTGCCAGGGCGATTGCCGTCGGCCCTGAAGTATTGCTGATGGACGAGCCCTGTTCAGCGCTCGACCCCAGTTCCACTTCGAAAGTCGAAGACCTGATCTATGAACTGCGGGAACAGTACTCCATTGTCATGGTCACCCACAACATGCAGCAGGCCTCCCGCTGCTCGGATACCACCGCTTTTTTCTTCGAAGGCAGGCTGATTGAAACCGGTGAAACCGTAGATGTGTTTGGCAACCCGAAGGAGAAGCAGACCGAAGACTATGTCTCCGGCAAATTTGGCTAGAGAGAAACATGGGCAAACACCTCCAACGCGATATCTCCCGAATCAATGCTGACCTGTTTTCGTTGTTCGGTCATGTTGAAAAGATGATCGACCTCGGGATCCAGGCTCTGGTCCATCGGAAACTTGAGCTGGTTGATGTCATCATCGAGATGGACGAGCACGTTGACCTGAGCGAAGTTGCCATCGAGGAGGAAGGTCTGAAAATCCTGGCACTGCACCAGCCCGTTGCTTCCGACCTGAGACGCATCAATACCATTCTCAAGATCAATGGTGAGATCGAGAGAATTGCCGACCTGGCCTGCAATATTGCCGAAAGATCAAGAGACCTGCACCAATTCTATCCCTACTTTCCCGTTCCGGATGCCATCCCCGAAATGGCCACCAACGCGACCCAGATGGTCCGGAGGGTTTTGGACTCTTTTGCCAACCAGGACGCCAGCCAGGCCAAAGAAGTCATCCTGTTGGACGAACAGGTCGACCAGCAAAACCTGGAAGCGATTCAGACCCTGATCCAATACATGAAGGAAAGCCCCGAGCTGGTCGAACCTTCACTGCATTGCTTCTCCGCCGTACGTCACATCGAGCGAATCGGCGACCATGCCGAGAATATCGCAGAGGATGTTGTCTACCTGATCGACGGCGAAATCATCCGACACCAACATGGTGTCTTCATCAAACCGGAACAGCAAGCCGAGATTTAAACATGGCCGGAACCAGGATGCTGATCATCGAAGATGATCGCTCTCTTTCAGATGTGCTTGTCTACAACTTTCAGCAGGAGGGCTTTGAGGTCACCAGGGCACTCGATGGCCAGGACGGCATCAACCAGGCGGTAGCGCGTCGACCCGATTTTGTCATTCTGGATGTGATGCTACCGGTGATCGATGGTATCGAAGTCTGCAAGCGATTGCGAAAAGCCCCGGAAACGATGAACACTATCATCCTGATGCTCACGGCCAAATCTGAAGAATCCGATGAGCTGATCGGGTTTTCAGTGGGAGCGGACGACTACGTTTGCAAACCGTTTTCGGTCAAGGTTCTGATCGAACGGGTCAATGCCCTGATCCGGAGGCAGCAAACGGGTACCGACCAGCAGGGTGATAAAATCCATTGCCACGGAATCCTGCTCGACCGGACCAAGTACAAAGTTTCCATCGACGGCGATCCACTGCAACTGACCCTTTCGGAATTCCGTCTGCTGGATACGTTGATCTCACAGCCTGGTCGGGTCTTTTCGCGAGCCGAACTGATTGACACGGCCCTGGGACAGGACACGTTCGTTCTCGAAAGAACCATCGATGTGCACATTCGCAGCCTGCGACGGAAAATGGGCGAACACAGTGCGAAAATCGAGACCGTCCGGGGTGTGGGTTACAGGTTCAAAGACTCCGAAGAAACCTGAAAAACGGGCCACGGCAGGTTGTTTTTTTCCTGTCATCACTGCTCCCAATGACCCTTCCTCAAACGTTCTTCCCGGGGAAGTTCTCGTCGCTGTTTTTGTCGCTGTTTTTGTCATGGGACCACCCCCGGTTTCCACGATTCCGACCTCGGCCCGGCCGAGATCGGGTAAAGTGAATGGTCCACCTCTTGCAGGTCATCAACCGCTGCACGACTTGAGAAAATCGTGGTAATTGAAATAAAATATGACGTTTCACAGCTGCAGGACCATTCGCTGGAAAGCTACCGGGGGCGTCTCTCCTTTTTTCGCCGGTCTCACCACAGCACCAGAGTGCCATGTCATCTCAAATTGAACAACAAATTTCCGAACATTCCCGAATATGCAACGAATTGCGGGACGAAATTGGAAGAGTCCTGGTCGGCCAGGAGAAGATGGTCACCAGCCTGTTGATCGGAATGCTGACCGGCGGTCATATTCTGCTGGAGGGAATGCCGGGCCTGGCGAAAACCCTGGCCGTGCAGAGCTTTGCCCAGGCCATCGATACCCGGTTTTCGCGAATCCAGTTTACGCCGGACATGCTGCCGGCAGATGTCATCGGCACCGAGATCTTCAATCCCCGGGATGCGTCCTACTCGGTCAAGAAGGGGCCCCTGTTTGCCAATCTTGTTCTGGCGGATGAAATCAACCGGGCCCCCGCCAAAGTTCAAGCGGCCCTGCTGGAGGCGATGCAGGAACGGCAGGTCACCATCGGAGGTGAGTCCCACCCCTTCGAAGACCCCTTTCTCGTTCTGGCTACCCAGAACCCAATTGAACAGGAAGGAACCTACCCCCTGCCCGAAGCCCAGATTGACAGGTTCATGCTGAAAATCCTGGTCGATTACCCGAGCCGTGAAGAGGAACAAAAGGTGGTGGAACGGATGGCGGGTGGTCGCACTACTCCCGAAATCCGCAAAGTCACGTCCCCCGAAAAGATCATGGCGGCACGGGATGTCATCGACCAGGTCTGGGTTGACGAAAAGGTCCGCGACTACGTGGTCGATGTGGTGCGGGCAACCCGCAATCCCGCGGAATACGAAATCCGCGACCTCGAATCCCTGGTGGAGACCGGTGCCAGCCCGAGAGCATCCATCTTTCTCATACGGGCGGCAAGGGCGAACGCCTTCCTGCAGGGACGGGGCTACGTTACGCCTCACGACTGCAAAAGCATTGCCCCCGACGTGCTTCGGCATCGTATGATACTCAGCTTCGAGGCGGAAGCCGAAGGCCAGACCTCGGACAACATTATCAAGAGAATCCTGGACAGCGTTCCCGTTCCCTAAACCGACGGCGCGACCGTTGACTCCTTTGCCCATGATTGCAAGCGATATCATCAAGCGGGTGCGTGAGATTCAGATCAGCACGGGACGCCACGTGGCGGACGTGCTGGCCGGACAATACGAATCCGTCTTCAAGGGAGGCGGAATCGAATTCGAAGAAGTCAGGCCCTACCTTCCGGGAGATGAAATCCGGTCCATCGACTGGAATGTCACCGCCCGCATGGGCCAGCCTTTTGTCAAGCGTTTCATCGAGGAACGCCAATTGACGCTGATGTTGATGGCAGATGTCTCGGCGTCCCAGTTTTTTGGCTCCGTCAACCGTGCCAAGCGGGACGCCGTTGCCGAATTGTGCTCCCTGCTGGCGTTCTCGGCCAGCTGGAATGACGACAAGGTGGGATTAACCCTGTTTCACGGCTCAATCGAGAAATACATTCCACCCCGAAAGGGGCAGAAACACTCGCTTCGGGTGGTTCGTGAAATCCTGGCGCACGACCGACTGTGCTCAGTTGACGGGCGCAAAAACAGCCCCTCGAGTTCCCGGGGATTCCAGCAACGCCAGGCGCGACCCGGAGGCCCCTTCAAGAGCAACACGCAGTCAACCAGCATCGCCGGTGCGATTGAATTCCTTTTAAAGGTCAATAAACGGAGAACCGTCTGCTTTGTCGTGAGCGATTTTTTTGACCGGGACTATCTCCAGGCGCTGCAAAGCGCCAACCGCAAACACGATGTCATCGCTGTCATGGTCAGCGATCCGCGCGAGTGGGAAATCCCAAACGCCGGACTGGTCCACCTGACCGACGCCGAAAGCGGCCATTCGATCATGGTAGATTCCTCCTCCCCAACTGTCCGCCGACAATATCACGAGAACGCCGTGCAGAGGGTGAGGAAAATTGAAACCGAACTCCGGTCTGCGAAAATTGACTTTGTCAGCATCGATTGCTCGAAACCGGTTATTGAACCGCTGGCAAGATTCTTCAAGATGAGGGAGCAGAGAAGGAGACGATGACACCCGAAACGCCCCTTCAACGATCCCACCTGACAGCGGTCCACGTGTTCCTGCTCTTGCTGTCAAGCTGCGGCCCTGTCCACGCGGAAGATCTAGAAACTTCGACCCGACTTGGTCCGGTCTCGGCTACGGTCCGACTCTCACCCGGGCAACCGGTCATCGGTGACCTGCTGGAACTTCAGATCACCGTCATCGCCGAACGGCAAGTCGAAGTCCTGATGCCGGAATTTGGAGAGGCGCTGAGTCGATTCCAGATCGTGGATTTTTCTCCCAGGGAACAGCTGGGAAAAGATGGGCAGATCACTTTTCTGCAGAAATACAAATTGCAGTCGCCACCCTCGGGATCCCACGCCATTCCACCGATCCTGATTGAATTTGTGGACCGTCGCCCGGGCGAGGAAGAATCGCCGAAGGGTCGTGATGCCTACGAGCTACTGACTGAAAGAGTCAATTTTGAAGTCCAATCGGTCATCGTGGACAATGTCTCTGCAAATCTCAACCCACCCCTCGGCCGCCTGGAAAAGAACAATCCGGAAACCTCATCGGCTGCGCAGGGGTGGCAGGCCATCGTCCTGATCGGGGGGATACTCGCTGTTGCCGGTTCTGTTGCCTGGTGGGCGTTTCGGTTCCGTCGGCGGGTAATCCGGAGGTCCGCTTACGAAATTGCCAAACGAAAACTCGACCGGCTATTGGCGTCCCCCCGGCCCGGCAAGTTGGAGATCGAGGCTTTTTATGTGCAAATCACATTGATCGTTCGCCAGTACCTTGAGAACCGGTTTGACCTGCGGGCACCCGAACTGACCACAGAAGAGTTTCTCGCCGCTGTCCGCGGTTCCGCAGAGCTTTCTCCGGAGCACCAACGACTGCTCGATGGTTTTCTGAAGCATGCCGACCTCGTCAAGTTCGCGGGTGTCGAACCTACCGCTGAAGAGATCGCCGACATGGTTCAAAAAGCATCGCGTTTTCTCGATGAAACCTCGAAAAACTCGCCGATGATACCGGATCCGGACCAGCCGGAAGCCAACTTGCCAATCGACGGGAAGGGGGCCGGAACACACCATGTCTGACTGGCAATTCGGATCGCCCGGGTTTCTGCTGCTGGTTCTGCTGACTGGACCGGTCTGCTGGCTGATTTTCCGCAATGGAACATCGCTGGCGTTCTCATCCACATCCGTATTTGCCGAAGTGAATCGAACCTGGCGTGTTCGCCTCGCGCCGTTACCAAATCTCCTGCTACTTGTGGCCATCGTCCTTTTTTCGATTGCCGCCGCCCGCCCCCAGACCCGGGATGATACCTCAAGGGTTTCCCGTGAGGGAATCGCGATTCTGTTGGTGGTTGACCGCTCCGGATCGATGGATGCCCGCGATCTCCACGAGGAATATCTGAACGTCAACCGGCTGGAAGTGGTTAAGGATGTTCTGCACTATTTCATTACCGGCGTCGATGACAGGAATCAACTGGAACAACTGGTGGACCAGGCCCAGAACAGGATCACCAACCGGGGACGGCCCGACGACATGATTGGCCTGGTGACATTCGCAGGATTCCCGGACAGCATCTGTCCACTGACCCTGGATCACGGCAACCTGCTTCAAACCATAAACGAATTGGAACTGGCTGACCGGTCCGAGGCGGGCACCGCAATCGGCGAAGGCCTGGGCCTGGCCGTGGAGAGACTCCGACGATCCGATGTCGAATCAAAAATCATCGTGCTGCTGACCGACGGGGTCAACAACCGGGGCGAACTGGACCCGCTGGTGGCTGGCGACCTGGCCGCCAGGGAAAAAATCCGGGTCTACACCATTGGTGCCGGCACGAATGGTTACGCACCGATCCCGGTACCCAATCCGTTGACCGGGCGGACAGAGCTTCAAGCCATGCAGGTGCAGATTGATGAAAAATCCTTAAAGGCGATTGCCGAAAAAACAGGCGGCAAATATTTTCGCGCCACCAACAGGGATGCACTCAAATCCATCTATGATGAAATTGACCTGTTGGAGAAGAGCGAGGTTTCTGAACTTGAATACCTGAATTTTCAGGAACACTACGAACCGTTTCTGGTTGCTGGTCTGCTCGTTTTTTCCCTGGGCTGGCTACTGCAAATGACACTTTTCAGCAAATTTCCATAGGGGCCCCCGTTGTCTGAACTCGAGTTTGCCAACCTGAACTGGATTCATGCGATCTGGCTTGTCGCGGTATTGGGCGTTGCGGTCATTCTGCTGGAGCTGAGGATACGGGCCCGGAATGCCCGATTCGTTTCGTCGATCATGTTGCCGAAACTGGCCCGGACAACTCCCCGGGTCTCCAGCCTTGTATCCCACTCTCTTCGGACCCTGGGACTTGCCTGTTTCGTGATCGCCCTGATGCGGCCTCAATACGGATTCACCGAAAAGGTAATGCCTCAAGTCGGGGCACAGGTAATGATCTGCATGGACGTCAGCAAATCCATGCTGGCCGAGGACACTGCACCCAATCGGCTGGAGCGTTCCAAATCGGAACTTGAAGTTCTGCTGGGTCAACTGCAGGGTGACCAGGTTGGCCTGATCGCCTTTGCCGGGAAAGCAACGGTTCTCAGTCCCCTGACAACGGATTTTGCTTTTCTCAGGTTGCTTCTTCGGGAAGCAACGCCGGCCAGTGTTGGTCGCGGGGGAACCCTGCTGGAAAAACCGATTCGTCGTGCGCTTGCGGGATTCAGTGACGAAAACGGCATGTCCAAAGTCATCATTCTCATCACCGATGGAGAAGACAATGGGTCGAAACCGCTGGATGCGGCGCGGGATGCAGCGGAACGGGGTGTCCGGGTCATCACCATTGGTTTCGGCGATGAAAGCGGTACCCGAATCGGCATCACCGATCACCGAACCGGATTGACCAGCTACATCAAGGACTTAGAGGGAAACGATGTTCTGAGCCGATTGGACGTGGGACTGCTGACCCAAATTGCAAAATTGACAGACGGAGCCTTCATTCCGGCCGGGATCGGCTCGCTGGATGTCGAGTCCATTCACCGGGATCACCTCGCCCCCCTGATGCGGTCGACGACTTCCTCAACGCAAATCGTGAAAAACGAGGCATACCAATGGCCGTTGGTCACTGGGCTGGCCGTCTTGATCCTGGCGTTGTTGGTGGCCAACCCGCTTGCATTTTCCCGGACACGGTTCGGTGACTGGCTGGAATCCAGACAGGTGCCAAAATCTGTCGTGCTGTTGCTGGTCCTGCTGACAGGTTCTCCTGCCTGCGCTCAGCAGCCGACAGATGCAGAAGGAGCGCCACCGGAAAACAAGCTACCGGCAGACCGCGGTGGACGACCGATCACAGCCAAAGTGGAGAACTCGCCGGAAGAGGACGAGGTGGGAGGTGGATTTTCCAGTCGAACCCTCGAGGGCCTGGTGCCAGAGGACCCACTGGAGTGCTACAACCGCGCCTGTGATCTCTTGCAATCCGATACGGTCTTCGCGGAAAAACTGCTTGAGGCCTCAAGGCGCGGAGCGGCAGACAACGCGGAACTTCGTTTCCGTGCTTCCTATAATCTGGGATGGGCCAAAATTACCCAGAGCAATCGCCAGCTCAAGGAACGGCCGGAAGAAGCGCTGAAAAACCTTCAGACGGCAGCTTCCTGGTTTCGGGAATCGGTACGCTTGAGGCCGAAAAACCTGCCTGCGCGGGAAAACCTCGAGATCGTGATGCAAAAGATCGCCGCGTTGACAGACTCCCTCAACCGTCAGGAACCACAGGACTTTGCGAAGCAACTGGATGAATTGATCAAGCGTCAATCCGAAAGGGTCTCGGTGACACGCAGGCTGTTGGAGGATGAGAGGAAGGGCAATGCGACTGCCCTGTCCGGTGACCAGAGGGACCAGGCTTTTCGACTGGCCAGTGTGGACCAGCGACTCCTGGCATCCGACCTGCAGGATGCTTCCCGGAAAGCGAGCCAGCAGGTCACCGAAATGGAGCGCCTGCAAAACAGGGGCAACACAAAAGGAGCGGAACCAGACTCTGAAAATGCTGTCCGGATTGCGCAGTTCCATCGAGCCCTCGAATATGCCGACCGGGCTGCACAAAGGCTTGGACAGGCCCGCAGCCAGTTGCGGCTGAAAAACGCGGAGCGGGCGTCATTGAGGACTGCGTTAGGGCTCGACGAACTGAAACGGGCACGGGACCAGTTGCGAAATCCGGCCGAGATCCTGAGACAGATCGCCGCCGATACAAGGTTGCTGAATCAACAGACCCGAGCCTTGAATTCAGGGAAAAACTCCGTCGCCGCCTTCCTCGGCACCGCTGCCAGCTTGCCAGAATGGTTAACGGTCGATTACCTGAAACAGTTTCAAACCACGCAGCAGGAACGGGCCGCCGAACTGGCTGCCGTCCTCGGTGCTGCCGTTCTCGGTGCTGCCGCCAGCTCATCCGAAAAGGTCTCCGATCCTGCCGCAGTCGGAGAGCTGCCGAAGGAGACCGGAAAAAGACTGATTGGCAAGGCCGTGGAATACGTCTCCTCCGCTTGCCAGAAACTGGCTGATGGCGAAGCCGAACTGGGGCTGGGCAAGCCACGCAAGGCAGAACCCCTCCAGGAGCAGGCTTTGGCAGACCTGCTTCGGGCGTACGAGCTCTTTGCGGACCTGAGAGGGTTATTGGAACTCTCCCATGCCACGCAGGTAAAACTGAACAGGGATCTTCGGGCAGCCACCAATCTGCCGGAAAATCTGCAGCGGCAGGTCTCCCCGGAACTGCTGGACCAGCTCAGCAGGAATATCGAACGATGCAAACGGGTGGATGAGTTGATTGATCAACAGGTGCAGCAGCAAGCCACCACCTCATCCGTGGAAAACAAATCGCCCTCGGGGAACGCTGAACCGGAAGATTCCGCTGCGGCTGAACAACAAAAGCTGGCCTTGGCCAGGAAATTGATCGAGGAAATCCGCACAGGACTGGGGCGGCTCGACAGTCACTTGCGGCCGTTGGCGACCGGCGAACCAACGAATTTGCCATGGACCGAAATACATGCTGACGGCAAGAACATCGCGGAACAGATTGATCAGCTGCGACGGCTGTTTTTTTCCATCGTGGAACATTTGCGGGAAACGGCTGACCGCCAGAAAACGCTCATGGAAGAAACCCGGGAGCTGCTGGAAGAATTTCCTTCGGAACAAAAGCAAAAATTGGCAAGCACACTGCCGCCATTGAATTCGCGGCAGAGAGAACTCGCTTCGATTGCCGGCCAGATCGCCGACGTACTGATGGAGTCCGGCAACCCCCCAGCCAAACCTCCATTGAACGCCGCGGCCCCGGGGACCGGCAGCAACCCCAACCCCGGCGAAGAGGAGATGAGAAAAAAATATCGGGCTGCCGGCGCCCTGGTCAAAGAGGGCAAAGAGAAAATGTACCAGACGATAAAATCCATGGACCCTGCCGGCCTGGATCGCAAAAATCTCCTGCAGGCGCAGGAAGAAGCACTCGAAAAATTGTCAGCAGCACTGCAACTCCTTTCCCCCGACCCGGGAAAAAACCAACAAGAGCAGGAAAACAAATCCAGCTCTTCCCAGCCCCAGTCAGGTGAGTCTGCTAACGACCCCGCCAACACGGAGCAAAACGGGCTGCTGCAGGGGATTCGGGATCGTGAAGCCAATCGGCGAAAACAGAAAAAACAGAATCGATTCCAGCAGAGGGTAGAAAAGGACTGGTAATCATGAAAGGGACGGGGAATCTCCACTTGCGACGGGCCATCCTTCTTGCTGCGCTTGTCTATGGAACCGCGGCAGAAAGTCCCGTAGCAGCACAAAGTCTCGAAGTTCGCACCGGTCGGGGTCCCCATTTCGTGGGCAACCCGATCGCCATTCAAGTGGTTGCATCCGGCTTTGATACCGTCCCCGAAATTCAATTTGGGGAATCCAACGGCAAGAACCTTAGAATTGAAAACCAGGGTTCCCAGACTCGGCAATCCACACGGATCTACCAGTCGGGAGGCAAAAGGGTCCGCGAAACTGTCAGCGAGATCATTTTTCAGTACGGCCTTGAATTTGACCTGCCAGGCACCTACCGGGTCGGCCCATTTGAATCGACCAACAACGGGAAAAAGGTTTCCAGTCCGGCGATTGCTTTTGAAGTACTGGATGTTGAAATCGACAAGGGAATGCAAATCGAAATCAATTTCCCCAAGACCCCCCTTTACCCCGGGCAAAACGTTCCGCTCCAACTCGTCTGGAGATACTCTGGCCAGATCGAAAATGTGACCGGCCTGGTCATCCGGTCCCCACTCTTCAGGGATTTCCGCTTTGCCGATACACCGGTCCAGGGAGGACAGGGAGGCATCCCGATCGCGACACGTGATGGAATCCAGAGCTTCGCTGCTGAATTCAAACAACGAAACGTGGACGGTCAAACAGTTGTGGAAGCGGTGGTGAATCGCATCCTCCAGGCCGATTCGCCCGGAAAATTCAGCCTGCCAGCGACCCGCGCGACTTTCAAGATGGCGACCGGTTGGGAGAGATCCGAGGACCCCTTCGACCTTCTGGGGCGAAAAAGGGTCTTCCGTCCGATGAAAGCGGTGGGCTCTCCGGTGAATTTTGAAATCCGCCCCTTTCCAAAAACCGGCCGCCCCAAGGGCTTTTCCGGAACGGTCGGAAGCGGGTTTGAAATCGCCACCTCGCTCAATCGGACCCGTGTCCGATCCGGCGACCCTTTAACGCTTCGAGTCGACATCCGGGGGCAGGGAAACATCCGGGCAATCAGCCTTCCCAACCTGAAGACTTTTTTCCCGGCCACCGCTTTTGATGTTCCGGATGAAATGGCAGCAGGGGTTCATGAGGGGGATCGGAAGCAGTTTCAGGTCCCAATCCGGATTCGCCAACAGAACGTCGCTGAGATTCCCCCAATCGAATTTTCCTGGTTTGATCCACAACAGCAAGCCTATCGCACGGCCCGTTCCCAGCCGATTCCCGTCGAAGTGTCCGCAGGAAAAATGGTGACCAGCAACGAAGTGATTCGCAACGCGGGGACAACCGGCCCGGTACCCGGCAACAAGGCACAACAGTTGACAGAGGGACTGGATCTTTCGATTGAGACCAGCGTGGATCATCTTTTGGGTCAGCCTGAAAGCACATTCACCTGGCAGATCATTTGTTACCTGTCCGGGATCGGGGCAATCGTCCTGAGCTGGTTTGGAGTACACCGACAGTATTCCTCACAGAGGGGAACCAGCCGTCGCCAGGTGCTTTACGGGAAATGCCGAACACTTTGCAGTATGGAAATGTCCGCCGGCCTCGAAGATCGCCTGGCGGCTGGACTCCGTTCCTTGCAGGCCCTGCTGAGTGAGCCGGAAATTGATCTTCCGCAGGCCAAGACCACTCGCGAGGAGATCGATCAGCTGATTGGCAAGTGCGATTCCATTTCCTTCCGGCCGGATCCATCCACCACTCCAGAACAAGCCGAGCTGCTGGAAGAAGTCCGCGTGATATGCAAGGAGCTGCAGAAACGATGAATGCCAAACTTTCCACGCTCTTCAAACGATCCTGGATCCTGCCGCTGGTGATTCCAGCCTGCCTGCTGACTGGAGGATTCCAGTCCACCACCTTCAGTGAGGAACCTAATCCGCTGCTTCGCCGGCAGACAGAGCAAGCTGTCCGGGATTATCAGCTGGCGTTCGCGGAAGAAAATCCGGCCAGCAGGGTTGCCGCTTTTCGAAACGTGGAAATCGCCTTTTCCAGCCTGTTTCTCGGGGAAAACAATCAGCCGTTGGCAGGAACGGATCATCTGAAGGCCGGATTTTTCGTTTGCTGGGGGAATGCGGCCATCCAGGCCGGCAAACAGGGACATGCGGTTTACGCATTTCGAAAGGCATTGCTGCTCGAGCCGAACCACCAACAGGCCCGAAAAAACCTTGGCTTCATTCAGCAGCAGCTTCCTGGCTGGACGCAACCCGCGGATCTGGCCTCCCCCCTGACGCAACAGTTGTTTTTCTGGAACCGCGCGAGCACAAGATCGACCGTTTTGGTGCTTGCCGCCTCCCTGTTCGCAGCAGGGTGCCTTCTGATTGCCCTTTCCATCGGGTTACGGAAACCACCCCTTCGCACTTTCGCCCTGGTTCCCATGGCGGCCTGGCTTTTGCTGGCGATTTCCTTCTGTTTCGGTGAACCGAACGGAGGTCAGTCCGAGGTTGTTTTCATTCAAGAGGAATCCCGGGCCCGTACCGCAGATGCCATCAATGCCTCTGCCAGTTTTGCTGCCCGGATTCCGGAAGGCGCTCAGGCAAAAATAATCGAAGACCGTGGTGAGTGGATACAGGTTGAGTTTGCCAACAGTCAGCAGGGATGGGTTCAGCAATCTGACGTGTTCCGACTGCATTAGCCGGTTCGCTTCAGCGGCACTTGCAATCTCTCTGGCTGAGCGTCCACTTCCCACAATCGCGGCGGGATTGATACGTGGCTTCAAATCGGTCGCCTTCGATTGTCGCTTCGTAGGAAAACGTGCCCATCACCGGTCCCAGGCGCTGAGAACCACGCAGCTTTATTTTACCTGGAACCTCCTCAACGACATCGAGGACCGCCCGGTAGCGAAACGGCAGAATTTTTGCGAAGGAACCGCTGAAGGTCGCTTCAACACGATTGTCGTCCAGCCTGCAGAACGTAGCTCTCAGTTTGCCATGGTGTCCGGTTTTGCAGCTTAACCAGGAGCCTTCCCAGCACCCGGCCTCCAGGTTGACCGGATTGGATATACGCCCCTCCTCGGCGACCGGGCCTGGCAAACTCGCATCATTTCCCACTGCCCAGCCGCTCAACACAAGCAACAATATCCAGCCGCTCGCCATGCCAGGGGTACTCGGTTTTTTTAAAAAAACAGATTTCATTTTGCTCACTCTTAACGTAATGAAGACGGGCCTGTCATCGGTCGAACCGGTCCGACCAATAAGGCATTACCGGGTCAACCTGTTTTGACCCACTTTTTCGGATTGCCTATAATCAGTCTGATTCAGACTCAGGTTTCACGCCACTACCCACCCGACTTCAGCCACAGAAGATACTGAATGGTTTCCAGACGCTACCTCCTCTGCCTGTGCAGCTT
The DNA here is from genome assembly GCA_036336715.1 of Planctomycetota bacterium. GTDB lineage: Bacteria > Planctomycetota > Planctomycetia > Pirellulales > Pirellulaceae > JABAAE01. The sequence continues at coordinate 4,033 of JAYZFP010000145.1, read as the reverse complement.
CTTGAGTTGCCTCCTGATGACTGGCATTTGCCGGGGACAGGAAAAGAAAACCGAATTCACACCCGCTCAACTCGAACATTTTGAGAAAAAAATCCGCCCCCTCCTGGCCAAACGTTGTTACGAGTGTCACGGTCCGGAAGCGGACGACGCTGGCGGAGGATTACGACTCACTTCCAGAGAGGCCACACTGAGAGGAGGGGAAACCGGACCCGCCCTTGTGCCGGGCAAACCCGAAAAGAGTATTCTCATCGACGCGGTCAATTATGGCGAAATCTACGAGATGCCACCGGACTCCAAGTTGCCAGCCGATGAAATCGCGCTGCTGACGGAGTGGGTGAAGCAGGGTGCGCCCTGGCCAAAAGTGGACGACGTCCACCTGAAACCGGCCCAGACTTTTGATATTGGAAAAAGGAAAGAAGAACACTGGGCGTGGACACCCCCGGAGAAAAAAGACCTTCCACGGACCAGCAACCGGTCGTGGCCACTGGACGGCCTGGACCATTTCATCCTCGCTGAAAATGAAAAAGCGGGTCTTAAAATGGCGGCACCGGCGGATCGCCGCACCTGGATTCGTCGCGTTCATTTTGACCTCGTGGGGCTCCCCCCAACCCCGGAACAGGTGCAAAAATTTGTCGACGACCGTGCCCCGGATGCCTTTGAAAAGGTGGTCGATGAACTCCTTGAATCGGAACACTTTGGGGAGCGATGGGCTCGGCATTGGATGGATCTGATCCGTTATGCCGAAACATGCGGCCACGAATTCGACTACCCGATTCCACATGCCCACCAGTACCGAAGTTACCTTATCCGGGCATTCAACGCCGACGTTCCCTACGACCAGTTTGTCAGGGAACAGATTGCGGGGGACCTGATCCAGCCCCCCCGCCGCCACCTCACGGATGGATACAACGAATCGATCCTTGGCACCGGCTTCTGGCACCTGGACGAAGCCACCCACGCTCCGGTGGATGTGCGATTGGACGAAGCCAATCACATTGACAATCGAATTGATGTGATGTCCAAGTCTTTCCTGGGCCTGACGGTTGCCTGTGCCCGCTGTCACGACCACAAATTCGACGCCATCTCGACGCGGGACTATTACGCCTTTTCGGGATTCATGCAGAGCACCCGGCGTCAACTGGCGATGCTGGACCCTCACGGGAAAATTGCTGAGGGTACCAACCGGATTCGCCAGCTGCGGCAATCGGTTTCCGAGCAGATTCGCACCGACATGCGGGGTGAGATCGGTTCCAGCGACGAAATCCGCAAGGCGTTGCTTTCTGCGGCCCCCACTGCGGATGGAAACGCCTCCGGCGGGCTTTCGCTGGAGGCGGAGTCCTTGACGGTTCTTTCCAATTCCGGGGGAAAGTCTCAGCCACAGGCAATGGCCAAATTCGGCGATCAGTGGAGCGGCAATCGACAGCTGTTCTGGATAGCTGACAAACCAATGGCTGAACTGACACTCGAGCTCGACCTGCCCAGCGAAGGGGAATACGAATTACTGGCGGACCTGACGCAGTCCTATGACTACGGCATTTTTCAGCTGTTTGTGGATGACCGCAAAATGGGGCAGCCTTTTGATGGCTACCATTCCAGCGTTCGCCATCTGTCCAACGTATCCTTCGGCAAAGTCCGTCTGACCCGGGGAAAGCACAATCTCAAGATCCGGACAGTCGCAACCAATCCCCGGGCCAACCCGAAGCGTTACATGGCTGGCGTCGATTCCATCCAACTTCAGCCGGTTTCGGGTCAGCGCGAGACCGTCTCCGTGAAAGTGCGGGAGGCCGGACAGAAAAAGTCCGATGCCACTCCGGATAGCTGGCAGAAGGAACTCAGTGCCGCCTCGCAGAACGACTCCCACCCCCTGTGGCTCTGGCAGCAGGTTACGAGGAACGGCACCGGCTTTGACAGGGGCCTGCTGGCCAGCCTGAACGCGACCCGTGAAAAACAGAATCAGCTGAATGAATCGAAACAGCTACCCTACGTTTTCGCGGACTTTGACCAGGCGGATTTCGGTGACTGGTTTGTCACGGGTGAAGCTTTTGGAAGGCGACCGACCCAAACGGGTCACTGGAATGCCGCCAGCAGCGATCCGGCCTATTATTCTTCAGGCATGGCAGACAGCAGCCAATTTTCGAAAAAACTGCATGGCGTACTCAGGTCACCAACTTTTGAGCTGACTTCCAACGAAATCTGGTACCGGATCAAGGGCAACGGGGTCAAGATTCGATTGATCATCGATGGCTATGTGATGGACGTTTACAACGGCCTGCTTTTCGGTGGTGTCTCCATCAACGTCAACACCAAGGACCAGTTCCAGTGGATCCGCCAGACTGGAGACATGCGTCGTTACAAGGGACATCGCGCGCACCTGGAAATCATCGACCAGGGGGGTGGCTATGCCGTGATGGATAAGATTGTATTTTCCGATGGAGGTCGGCCTGAATTCTTGCCTCCGGACGCTGTGAAAATCCTCCCCAAGGTTGCATCCGCCAAGAACCTGGAAGAATTTGCCACCCTCTATGCGGATGCGATTTCGAAGATGGAGTCCCATGGTCTGGCCATTGTCTCCGGCGGAAATGAACTGGTCAAAAAAGTCACCCAGACCCGGCAGATGATTGCACAGATCGAAAAGGAAATCCCCAATCCGATCCTGGCGCCTGCGGTCACCGAAGGGACGCCCGAAAACGAGTTTGTCTTCGTGCGGGGCAACCACAAGACGCTCGGCCCGGAAGTGGAAAGGCGACTGCTGGAAGCCATCTCGGGGCCTGAACCGATTCGCGGCAGTGCCACCGGCAGTGGGCGACTGGAGTTGGCCAATCAGATTGCCTCGGCGAAAAACCCGCTTACTTCCCGCGTGGTTGTCAATCGTCTCTGGCATCACCTGTTCGGCCGCGGCATCGTTGCTTCCACCGACAATTTCGGGGTACTGGGCAGCAGGCCCTCCAACCAGGCGTTGCTGGATTATCTCGCCAATGAGTTTGTCGAGGGCGGATGGTCCATCAAAAAGATGCTCAAACGGTTGGTGCTTTCCCGAACTTACCGCATGTCCAGTGCCCTCAACCCAAAGGCCCGTGACATCGATCCGCAGAATGTCAAGCTGCACCGAATGTCCGTCCGACGGCTGCAGGCCGAGGCGATCCGGGACGCGATGCTCACGGTTTCCGGCAGACTGGACCCCAAAGTCGGCGGCCCCAGCGTCAAGCTCCACACCACCCCCTTCATGCAGGGGCGAGGCCGTCCAGGAGGCAATGGTCCCCTCGATGGGGCAGGACGCCGCAGCCTCTATATCGAAATCCGCAGGAATTTTCTGCCGCCGATGCTGATCGCCTTCGACATGCCGATACCGTTCAACTCCATCGGACGGAGAAACCTCTCCAATGTGCCGGCCCAGGCACTCATCCTGATGAACGATCCCTTTGTCGTGGGACAAGCCAGGGTCTGGGCCAGCAAGCTGCTTGAAACGACACCCGGGGTGGAACAGCGGATTCGCCGGATGTACGAACAGGCTTTTTCAAGGCCGCCCTCCCGGACAGAACTGAAAAACGCAACCGATTTCCTGGAACGGCAGGCGCGGGAGTTGCGAATCAAGCCCGAGGATATCGCCAAAAACGTGGATCTTTGGAAAGACCTCTGCCACGTGATGATGAACGTGAAAGAATTCATTTACCTGAAATAGGCTGCTCGGCGGCCTTTGCAGAAAGTGCAATATGAAAAAAAGATCCCACCACTGCGGACGCTTTCGGACAAATCCGCTGTCCCGCAGAGAAATGCTGCAGAAAACTGCCTGTGGATTTGGCTCTGTTGCCCTGTCAGCCCTGATGGCCGATGAGAGTTTGGGTGCCCGGGAAGAACTCGATGAAGGGCGAAAGAATTACAAGGATCCGCTGGCTCCGAAAAAATCCCACTTTCGGCCCAGGGTCGAACACGTGATCTACCTTTACATGGACGGCGGTCCGTCCCAGGTGGATACCTGGGATCCGAAGCCACGCCTGAAAACGGAAAACGGAAAACCGTTTTCGATGAAAATTGA
>JAYZFP010000144.1:0-13313 GCA_036336715.1 Planctomycetota bacterium | reverse complement strand
CGAAGGCGCTAACGGTCTGGCAACCATTTACAACTTGAGGATTTTCAACAATCAACAATGAACGTGCTTTTTTTGATACAACTTTGCAGCTGTCGGCAAGCATCGTGATACCGTTGTTGTAAAACCAAAAGAACTGCGACGCCTCATCATCTGTTAGTGTCTTGTGAATGCGTTCGAATCGCTTTGTCCTTCTGCTCAGTGCATAACGCACGTTTAAGCTGAACAAACGGGTGCCCTTTTCGGCGCCGATTCTGCGCAAGCGCGTCCCGCACAAAGAAGTGGCCAACCAAACAAGAGTCGCCAAAAACACGCGTTACGTGGGGTAAAAAAGAAAGGCTCGCCAGTTGGTGCTGACGAGCCTGTTGCGTTTTGAGCCGGGTTGTGGATCCGGCGTGAGTGGAGGCGGCGGGGATCGAACCCGCGTCCCGCGATAGATCCGCAATAGCTTCTACGTACGTAGTCGATTCTTTAAATTGTCGCCGCAGGTGACGCCAGTCGACAGGCTTCACCGTTGGTTAGCCAGGAACCTGTTTAGCAATCGTCGTGCCTGACGTGAACAATTGCGATCCGGATTTTACGACCGGTTTTCAGGACTCTCCGGCGAAGTCCATCAACCGGGACTACGATTTCTTACGCAGCCAATGCGAGACTTTCATCTGCAATTAAAGTTGTTTGGTCAGCTTTTTACGAGGCCCACTGACCAACCTCGGTACGCCACTAAAGCTTCAAACAATCCGGTCGAATCCAATTCGCCCCCGTTTGAAGTGCAGGCATTGCCTGTGCCCTTATCTTACACAATCCCGCAACCAACGGGACAGATGTAATCAGGCCAAGCCTGGTGCGGGACAGGGGAATCGGGTTTCCGGTTCGCGCCGTGAACGAATACCGGGCCAACGCAATTGGCCTGCCAGCAACGGGCGTTTTATCGGTTCCCGCGGGAGGGTGACTTGGCAGTTTTTCACCGTTTTGAGCGACATTCCCAGGGCCCACTCCGTAAAAACGGGTCCCAGGATCCCACCTGCAGAGGGTCGAGTTACCCCACCAGAATCCTGGCTGCCTACCAGGAAAAAGGTCCCTTCCGCATTTCGCTGGGGCCGGTTTTTGTGGCGATCCGGCGATTCCGGAGGCCCTGGAAGGGGTTTCGGTGGACATTTTTCCTCCAAGGGTCCTTTTTCCCACGAAAATCTGGTTGATGAAAAACGCCATTTTGGGATAATTACGAGTTTTCCACAGCAAACGTTGCGGGCCCGGTGCGCGGTATTGGCGAGATCGGGGCCAAATTCCATAAATCCCATTTCACTCATTTCATTTAATGACTCGCCGGCACACTGGCGGGCATACGGAAAGTAAACATGTTCAAGAACCTGGACGGCGAATGTTTCGGTATTGTTGGCCGACAAAATGAAGTCATCGAGTTTGCACTATCCAACGGATACGCCAGCATTTCCGTCAACTTTTCGGACCTGGTCAGCCGGGCTGGCGCCAGCGGAGTCGATTTCGCCACCCGTTACCTGGTGAGTGCCAAAAAACTGAACGTGGGCGAAGGTGAATTCACCCTCCGACTGGGCGGTAGCGAAGAGGAATTCAACGCGGACATGGAATCGCTGAACACGGTGTTTGAAATCGTGGACGCGATGCGCAACGTTGAGGGAGCCAACGAAAACCGGGTGGAACGGGTCACGGTCTACATCCAACCCTACAGCGACACCCTGGCCTACCACGAGAATTTTGAGCTCCACCGAACCCGCATCACCACCGTGGCGGAAAAGCTGGCTGAAAAGGGGCTCAAGCTGGGCCTGGGAATCCAGGCGGCCGCTTCCAAGCGTGCTGAAAAGGAATACGAGTTCATTTACAACGCAGAGGGCATGGTCACCCTGGCCAACGCGATCACCGCCTCTAACGTCGGCATCCATCTCAACACTTGGGACTGGCTGGTTGGTGAAGGTGCACTGGATCAACTGAGTGACCTGAGCGTTGACAAGATCATCGCCGTGACCCTGACGGACATTCCGGACGGTGCTGACCTCGCGACCTTGGAAAACACGGAACGCCTGATGCCCAAATCGGGTGACTTCAGCTTCAACGTCAAGGTCTGCAACTGGTTGAACGAGATCGGTTACACCGGTCCGATCACTCCCGGACCTTCCAGTTCACAGTTCTCCGGTTCTTCGAGGGATGCCGTGATTCACAAGGCTTCCAACGCGATCGATTCGATCCTCGTCGAGGTCGGTGCCATCGAGCCGGCGGTTCCCGAAATTGCCGAAGAGCCAGCGGCCGAAGAGGCTGGCGAGAACGCAGAAGCGACCGAAGCTGCCGAAGCCAAAGAGGGCGAGGCCAAAGAAACCAAAGCCACCGAAGAAAAAACGGCAGAGGCCAGCACCGACGGCGCCGCTTCCTGATCGAAGGGCACCGACCGCCGACGGCGACCTGGATTGCCTTCCTGGAAAGGCCTCCACTGCCTGTGCAGTGAACCCTGTTGGGAAACCTGCTGGGGGACGTTCGGGAGACCTTTTGAGCAAGGCTTCATCAGTCCGGCGAAAAGAACCAGGCTGCTAGTTGACACCGACATCAAGTTTAACGATTAAACCGGCTGCTCCGAATTTCGGAGGCCGGTTTTCTTTTTTTTGGCAGTGCGATTTGAATCGCTGCCACGCGGATTCCGATGAACCGAATGACGGGATCGATCTATTGATAGCATCTCGCATCCGAGGGTGATTTGGCTGTCATCCCCGACCGCCCAGGAAGGGCCATCCGCTCCGAGTCGGAATCGAGGGAATGAAACGACTTCAAAAAGAAATTCTGGTGATTCTGGTGATCGGGCTGATCAGCTATTCCCTGATCGTCAGCACCCTGCCCGAAGGTCCCCGAACCGCTTCCGATGCGGCATCTTCCGGGGACACCTTCTCTGACGCCAACCGAAGGCAGAACGCCATTCCCCGTCCTTTCCCGGGAACAGCGGATCGCAAAATCCTCGGCAGCCGTTCTGCCGCCGGGCCCGAAAAAGGATTTCTCAACCGTGTCGCAGTGGCCACCGGCAAACGGGGACGGGTCCGGCAGACGACCGGGAACCAGAATGGGCAGCCGGTCCAGGAGATTTCCACACCAACCGACTACGGGTTGGCGCTTCCCCAGCTGGAGCTGGAAGAGTTGCCGATTGGCTCGGCGAGGAATCCCCGGTTGAACTCGGGCCAATCCGTAGTCTCCCGATCGTCCCACCCGCCCAGGCGATTGATCCAGCCGTTTCCCGGCACTCTTTCGCTCCCGGCACAGACACGGGCAACGGCACCCTTGCTGTCACCTGCCCGGGTTCAGCCCGGGCCGTTGGTGCGAACGAAACCCAATCCCCATTTCCGGGGTCTGAAACCTGCCCCCAAGGCGGGAGAGCCAACTCAGCCGCTCACCTCCTCCTCGCGGCCAGCCGACTCGGTTCATCCCCTGCGGGCCGACATGGACCAACAACCGGCGGGAACCCCCCGGATTTCAGCTCCCCTCCAATTGGCCCCGGCCATCGTGTCGGCTTATTTCAACAAGGTCCAGTATGCCGACAGCCTGGCTCGGCGGGGTGCGGTATCCTCGGCAGTTGCGGAACTGGAAAGTGCACTGCAGATGTTGGCCGAAGCAAACGACCAGGCCACCGGCACACGGCACCACACCGCGGCATTGCAGGAAAGCCTGACTGCTTTGGAAGAAATGGATGACTTCATCTCCGGCAAGTCGGACCTGGGGATCTTTATTGCAGGGCACGAAACAAGAGTCCTGGCCAATACCGACCCGGCCTTCCTGACGCCCACTTTTGCCAGGCTGGAGTACCTCCGTTATGCCGAAAGCCGCCTGGGTGTTGCGGTGAATCAACTGGCCATCGCCAGCGACGCACTGAGATCCCTCGGGAAAATTCACGAGATTGCCAATCGCTTTGAGGCCGACATCTCATCGCTTGCCAATGCCAAATCGATGGTCATGCTGCGGGTAGCCACTTCCGTCAACACGCAGGATGCCGTCTCGGCACGGGAACTGGGAGTTCATTACGCCAGGCTGAACCGGTTGCAGGAAGCAAAATCCCTGTTGGTAAAAAGCCTGCTGATCACCCCGGATGCGACCGCCTGGTCCAACCTGGCAGCGGTCCACCAGGCACTGGGAGAAGACCAGCTAGCCTGGCAGGCGTGGAACGAAGCCCAACTGGCAAACCAGTGGAATTACCGCACGCCGCTGGTGCACTGGACCAACCCTCAACAGTTTACCCAGGTGCAGTCGATGGTCGATCCACCGGTCATGACCGCCCAAAGACAAACCCCTCGGCCCGGAACGGTTACGCCAGCTGCCCAGAATTTTCGACGTTAGCAAACGTTCATTTGCCCGACCGGGACAAACGCCCCTCAGGTTTTCAAAGGATCCGACATGTCACTGAGATGGATTGCGGTTTCATTCGCCACCCTCGGATTGACGCTCAGTCTTCAGAACTGGCAGGACGATTCCCTCGCCAGGAAACCGGCCAATCGGCCATTGGAAACGGTCGAACCCCAAACAGCTCCCCAGTCGACAACTCCCCAGTCGGCAGACATCCAGGCACCGGCAACCCGGTCAAATTTTCTGCAGGTGGGAACCGAGTCCTCCCACCTGCCATCCCCGGTGGTCCCTGCCCAGTACAGCGAACCGGACGAAGCGAATCCCACCCGTGTCCTGATGGGTGTCGACCAGGACGCAAATCCGCAGGGTGAACCGCTCTGGAAAAACCAGCAGCCCATTCCCTGGGAAGTCCTGGGATCGGGCGAATTCCTGGGACCGATTCGCCGGCCGTTTGAATCCAACTACCGGGTTCGGATCAACGACGAAATGGAATTGACCTTTGCGATCAGCCGTAAAATGCTGACCGAGGCCTACCGAATCCAGATGGGTGATGAGATTGAAATCAATGACGCCAATCGTCCCGAGATATCGCAACAGAAACAGATTGTCCTGGACGACGGTTTTATCAGCCCGCTGGAAGTCGGACAGGTTCACGTGGCCGGAAAAACGGTCGACCAGGTCAACAAAATCCTTGCCGAGTCCTATCGCAAGGCGGGAACCCGGGAACCGAGCATCACCGTCTCGGTGACCCGCAACAACACGGCTCTCCGCGATCTGCTGGAGTCGATCCAGGGACAATTCAATGCCAACGGCAGTATCAAGCAGGTCCGGGTGTCCCCCGACGGGACCATCCAGCTGCCCATCATTGGTCGGGTTTGTGTCTACGGATTGACGCTGGACGAAGTCGGACGGGAGGTAAACCTCCGTTACGAAAAGTACATTTACCACCTGAACGTGACGCCCGCACTGATCAACCTGGCGGAAAAGACTGTCTTTGTGTTTGGAGAAGTGGCGGAACCGGGTGTGATCACCCTCAGCGGGCCAACCACCACGCTGGGGGCAATCGCCAGCGCGGGCGGATTTTTGAGGGGCGGAAACCGAAGACAGGTCGTGGTTCTCAGAAGGGACAGCCAGTGGCGCATGGTCGCTACCAAACTGGATCTCGCGGGGGCCATCCTGGGAAAAACACCGATCCCATCAGACGACATCTGGCTGCGGCCCTCGGACATCGTAATTGTCCCCAAGCAGCCAATCCAACGGATTGCGGAATTCATCGATCTCTATTTCCAGCAGAGCCTGTTTGTTTTGATCCCCAACCAGGGAATCTCTTTCAACTTTGACCAGGCTGGCAATCTGAATTAAGCAGCGTTCCCAATAGTCTTGGGTGATCAAGGGACAGGCCTTCCTGGTTTCCCAAGGGATCGAGGGATGGGGCCAAGTTCTTCAGGACAGTTGCTTTCGTGGTTGGACGCTATCCGGGTGACCGAGTGGCGACAGGGGAGGGGGTCCTCGAAGGATCCGAAATTTCAAAGGCCTTTCGCGTCGCACCCTTGGACCAGTTAGCCTGCAAAGGTGCTCCCGCTTTTCCAGGTGGCAACCTTGCATCAAGTCCAGATCATTCCAGCGTTCCATTCAATCAAGCGCACCTCATGCAAGCGGGCCGTTCTTTCCGGGGCACGCCTGTGCAGTTCACCCCTTTGGCATGCGAGGGGCTGGTATTTGTTCCGGGTCGATCTATCAACCAAACGATGAACGTTTGTTCACCAAATTCCGAGCACCTGATAGGGGTGTTGTGTGCAGACTGCGATCCCCCTCAAAACGGCCGACGACAACAGTCGATTGCCCATCGATTTCGCTGTGAGAAAAACGGGCCCCGGGCAATCCGGTTCGCTCGGCTTCAGCGATTTCCGAGCATCCTTTTTTGACGGTTACCCGCCATTGTTTTCCATCTGAATTTCACCCCGAACGGGGGCCGGTCCCGGATTTGCGAGCTAGTGTTCCAATACCGCCCGGAAACCGCACGATTGTGTCGGTGGAAAACCGGGGAAAACAAGCCACCTGCCGTGGTTCTTAACGGCAGGATCCCAGCTTGTCATGATCCCATTTGCCGTTTGAAAGCTTGTCATGCTGAAAACCACGCCGACCCTGCCATCGGAAAAACCCGGCCCCGGAACGCTTTCGGTGGAAAACTGCTTTGAGTTGATTCTTAAAAGCCACAAGAATCGGGGCGTCACCTGCGAAAGGCGGAATTATCCACGGTTTGACTATTCGATGCCCGTCTTCCTGACTCCGCTGGACGAGGAAGGTGAACCCCAAATGGATGAGACCATCGGGGTGATCGGGCGTCAAATCAGCGAAAAAGGGTTTGATTTTTACAACAAGGATCCGATCGCTGCGAAATTCGTGATCGCTTCTTTTGAGTTTTCGCCCAATCGGTGGCTCAGTTTGAAAATGAACCTCAAATGGTGCCGTTTTGGACGACATGGTTATTTCGAAAACGGGGGAGAATTCCTCGAAGTGGTCGATTCCTTCCTGGGCGTTGGCCTGATTGACTGAGGCATTTCCCAGTCGAACAGTCCATCCACGGTCACCACCGCCATGCCAATACAATCCACCCAGCCCGCAAAACTGCCGGGAGAACCGTTGCCTGCGCCCATCGTATCCCGGTAAAACACCATCTCAATTGGTAGTTTTCGGCAATCTGATTAAAATTTGGGATGGGTGGAGAATTGTGCGAAACGGAAGACCGGAAATCCGGTTCTCGGTAAAAGAGACCCTGTTGCCGGTTTGGGCCGGGATTTTTTGTCCACAAAACGAAGGGGCGCGCACTCACGCCCCGGGCTTCCATGCATGCCCTGAGATCAATCCCAGGCACGTGCAGGATTCCCACCCACAACCTGCCCCCAGTCCTTCCCCAATCCAGTCGTCACCCACGAGTCGACGGTATTCATGCAAAAAATTTCCACCCACACCTCCCTTGTTCTCCTGTTGGGCTTGAGCGTTTTGTCGCCGGGAAAGAATGCCCGCGCACAGGACGACATCCCGGAAAAGACGACCTCGCCCATGGTCGACCAGGAAGCGGCCACCCCCGAAAAGGATGACAAGCTCTACTTTTCCTTTGCCGGTTCCAAGTGGAAGGATGTGATTGAATGGCTGGCCGAGACATCAGGCCTGGCACTGCACGTTAACGACCTGCCGCCCGGCAGCTTTACTTATTCGGACACGGAGGGTTTTACCACCCAGGAGGCAATTGACCGGATCAACCTATTCCTGCTGCCAGAGGGATACACGCTGGTTCGCAGCGGACGCCTGCTCTCGGTGATCAACCTGACCGATCCCAAGAGTACCAAGCAGATCGATACCCTGGCCCGACTGGTCTCTGTCAAGGACCTGGCTGATCTGGAAGACCACGACATGGTGAAGTGCATCTTCCCGCTGGGTGAATTGAAAGCCGAAGAAGCAGTCGAGGAACTTTCGGCACTCAACCTGCTGAAAACCCCGGATGTTTTCACCAAAACCAACCAGATCCTGGTTACCGATACCGCGGGAAAGATCAAGATCGCGAGCCAGATTCTGAGCGCCTTCCAGCCGGACACCCTGGAAAACGGAACCATCGTCAAGAGTTTTCGCCTGGACCATGTTTCGGCCGAAGATGTACTCAGTGTCGCCCGTCCTCACCTCGGGCTGGCGACCGGTGAGATGATCGGTATCGACGTCAGCGTTTCAGCCGATGTGCTGGGGAAAAACATCTTTGTCACCGGTATCGAAGACAAGGTCAAACTGATCGAAGGCCTGATCCGGGAAATCGATGTCGAGGAGGTGAAGAAAAAAGATGGCAACGACGTCCTTCAGTCGCATCCAGTCACCGGCGGCAACGTGGAAATGGTCTACAACGTTCTGCAGACCATGATGTCCGGGGAGGAAATCCGTTTGTCGATGGATCAAACGGCACAGTCCATCGTGGCCCTGGCCCCTGAAAAGATCCAGCAGGAAATCGCGGATACCGTCACCCAGTTGCAGGCCAGTGAAGCCGAATTCGCCGTCATCCCCCTCAAGCATATTGACCCCTATTTCGTGATATCTCTACTGGAGGAAATGCTCGACCTCGACAGCACCTCACTGGATATGGAATCCGACACGGGATTCAACAACGAATCCTGGAGGCGTGGCTGGGGAGACAGGGGCCGATCCTTTGGAGGCGGAGGGAATAACGATCGAAAAACGACGATCGAACCGCCAAAAATCGATGCTGACCCGGGCGGAATGAAGCTGTTTGTGCTGGGCAGAAAAAGCCAGATCCAACAGATTCAAAAAATCGTGGAGGAACTCGATGTTTCCGGCTCGGGACTCGATGACCAAAGCCAACTGAGGGTCTTTCCCCTCAAAGGTGCGGCGGCTGAATCGGCAATTGAGACAGCGGCCCGATTCTGGCAGGGAAAGAACAGCCTCATTTACTATCCTCAAAAGAAAACATCCTCATCCGCGGTCCAGGAAAAAATCATTTCCGAAATCAAACAGGAGGCCCGCAAACCTGATGATTCCAAAGGCTCCGCCAGCGGCCGGATTCTCTCGGGAAAACTGAACAGTGACCTTCCGCCCATTCAGATCCAGGTTACTGACCGGGGAATCCTCCTCCAATCCGAAGATGCCCAGGCACTGACCCAGTTCGAGGAAATCCTGAGGCGGGTCGTCGGGCCGGTCGATTCGGTCGCCTCGGCTCCGATTGTCTACTACCTCAAGTACGCCAAGCCGGATGAAGCCATCCGCATGTTGGCGGAATTGCTGGACGGAATGGATTCGGCCAGTGAAGCCGAAGCGGGTACCCTGGTGAACGGCATCGTCTCCAACTCCAGCGGCACATTCCTCGGCAGTCTGATCCTGTCAAGGGATGGCAACCTGACCCTGACTTACGGCACCATGACGGTCGTCGCTGACACGCGGCTGAATCGTCTGATCGCCCAGGGAACCGCAAACGAGCTTGAGAGAATCGAGATGTTTCTCAAGATTATCGACAAGGACCGCAGCATTACCGACATTCAGATCTACGGGACATCCCACCTGATTGAATTGGAAAACGTCGAAGCTGCGGACGTCGCGGTGGCAGTGCGGGAGGCTTATTTTGGCAGAATCCTGGGCGGCAATTCGAGCAACCCGAACCAGTCACCCTCTTCGCGAAACGGAAATCCGTCCCAATCTTCCCGCGACCGGAATTCAAACGACGAGCGTTCCGGTGATGACAAAAACGGGGGATCCAAACCAAAACAGGGTCAAAAACCACCCGCACCCAAACCGGGTGGCGGTTCCAGCCTCAACGAACCCCGAATGACCATTGCCGTACACGAACCGAGCAACTCCCTCATCGTGACCGCACCCGAACCGCTGTTCCTGGAAGTGGAAAAACTGGTCAAGCTGATCGATTCCCGCAGTGTCCAGACGGTGGAGATCCTGAAGGTCCGCCGGCCACTGGCCAACGACCTGCAAATGATTCTCTCCGGCGAAATGCCCCTGCCAACCGGCACCGTAAATACAGGAAGCAGTTCCACCAATACGACCAAGTCCAAGAAGAAAACGACTTCCAAGTCAAGCCGCCTCCCCTGATAATGATTTCGGTCTGATTATTTTTCTTTGCTGATACGGATTGTCATGAAGAACCACCTCCCCAGTTACCCAAACCGGAATCCAGTCCGTTTCCCGCCGTTCCTGGCTTTTTGCCTGGTGGTTGGCTTGGTGCTCGTCCCGGGACCCGTTTGGGGGCAGGCCGGTTTGCGGGAAACCCTGGACCGGATGGACAAGAATAAAAATGGCTACATCGATCCGGATGAGGTCACCACATTGGCCCGTCCTTATCTGGAGCGAATCCTGGGTGACCGTTACGGCCGTCGCCGCCCGGTCGATTTTGACGACCCGATTGCCGTTTCAAGAATCCAGGAAGCGGCCCGCTATTACTACTCGGTCAAAAATGGCTCCCAGGGTTCCGATGTCCGTCCCGAGGGAGAAAATGACCTGAAGGATTTCCAGCTGGGCTGGAACGATCCAATCGTCCCCGAGTTCGGTGTCGGATCGCTTCGGTTTCCTTACACCAGAGCGGACCTCAACGAAGCCGACAACACCATGCGTCGCTGCGATTCCAACCGGGACGGTTTCATTGACCGGGCAGAAGCCGGTCGAAATCGCTGGACCCATCGCAACCCGTTTGCGGATGATCTGAACAAGGATGGCAAATTGACCCGGCTTGAACTGGCCCAACGGTACGCCCGCCGTCGCCTGGTTGCAGAAGACTCTGGCGAGCTCTGGAAGAAATCCATCCGTACCGGCAGCGGGGTCAAGCCCTCGGTCAAAAGTCGACGCGAACAGTACATGGAATACTACCGGGAACGTCGTGATACCTCGACCAGGCTTTCTACCGACCTGTTTGCCCGGTTTGACCGAAACCGGGACCGCTCACTGGATGAAAAGGAAACCGAAGCACTGGGCATTCCGTTTCGCAAACTGGATATCAACAACGATGGCAAGGCAACCAAGGAAGAGATCCAGGAGGTCATGTCCTTTCTCCAGACCGAGGCCAGTGACACGCTTGAGGGTTTACCGGATTGGTTTATGGAGTTGGACAGCAACAAGGATGGCCAGATCGAGATGGCGGAATTCAGCGAGGAATGGACCAAGGCCAAGCTGAAAGAATTCGAAAGTTATGATCTCAATTCCGATGGCCTGATGACCGCCGAAGAAGTCATCAAGGTCGACGCCGGGGATGGGGGCAGCTATGTCCAGTCGGAAGCCCAGGTGATTGCCCCCAAAAAGACGATTATTTCCGAAATCGAAATCGAGGAGAACATCAAGATCGGGGACCTCAAGGTTTCCCTTTCCCTCACTCACACCATGGTCGGCCAACTGGATGGCTTTCTGACCGGACCCGATGGCCAGCGGATCGAGCTCTTCACAGGTGTCGGGGGAACGGATGACAATTTTGTGAACACCCTGTTTGACGACAATTCACAGATTCCCATCACCAAAATGCGTCCCCCGTTTACCGGCAGTTTTCGTCCGGAAGCACTCGACCGCAAGCAACCCGGTCTCGCGCATTACAAGGGAAAAAGCGCCAAGGGTGTTTGGCAACTTGTCATTCGCGGCTCCCGCAGCACCCGCTTCGGGATGCTCCACAAATGGGGCCTGATCATCCAGCCGGAAGAATAACTGGGCCAACTTGCCCGGAAAGTCTTAACGAAGTCGGCTTTTTCGCCCGGAAACACCCATTTGGGATGGCTGGATCCCCACCCCATTTGCCTCGGGAAACAGGGCCCTGCAGGATTCAATTCGGCACTCAGGTTGACTACAATTAAGTACGGTACCCTCGTGAACCCTGTGCAGGAAATTGTCGTGAACACCGGTGCAACACTCTTACCTGGTCCCAAGCCTGGTTTTCTATTCTGCTCGTTGACCCTTTTGGTCTATCAGCTGGGCTCCGTTCTCGAGATCTCCGTGCTTGAGATCGCCGCTGCGGATAACACCGGCGTTTCGGACAGCAGCCTGTTCAACGGAAAGGATCTCTCGGGCTGGAAAGTGGAGGGCAAAAAGACGGACGGACACTGGCAGGTCAAGGACGGGATGATCGTCGGTGAAAATTCCAACAAGCAGGGATCGGTTCTCTGGACCGAAAAGGGGTTCAAGGATTTTGAATTCGAAGTCGACTACCGGACTTCATCCAAGGATTACGACACGGGCGTTTTTGCGAGAGCGACTTCGCACCAGATCCAGATCGGTATCTCGCGTTCCCTGAAACGGGACATGACCGGTTGCATCTATGCCCCAAAAGATAAGAAAGGGAGTTATCCAGGCAAGACCGACAAAGTTTCGAAATTCCACAAGGTGGGTGCCTGGAACCATCTCAAAATCGTCGTGCGTGGAAACAACGTAAAGACGTTTTTGAATGGCGAGCCTTTTGTCGACTATGACGCGGCTACCATTCCCGAAAGCGGACCCATCGGCCTGCAGCTTCACGGTGGAGTCCACATGAAAGTGGATTTCAGGAATCTCAAGCTGAGTCAACCCTGATACCAATGGCCGTGTTTCGTTCAGGCACTCGATGGAATCATCGATCGGCCTTAAGACCCGGCCTGCTTTAACGTCAACAAGTAACCCAACCACCCCTGGAAATCGGAAAGCCCATCCCGAACGAGTTTTTCAAGATCACCCTAGTATGATCACTCCCAAAACGTTCAATTCGGTAATCATCTCGCCGTCGACGGTCAAACCGTCGACTGTGGATCCGGCAACGATTAATCCGAACACGATGACGACCATCAATCCGGCAACAATGAAACCGGTGACGATGAATCCGACAACGATCGATCCCTCGAGCATCGATCCCAGTATTATTACCCCTGACAAGATCACCCCCTACACCATCCGGCCCAGCACGATGACGCCAAGTTCGATAAACCCAACGTCGATCAATCCAAACGTCATCAAGCCGGACACCATGAACCCGACGACGATCAATCCGATCAAAATGGCGCCTCCTACCCTGGATCCCGAAACCATTGATCCGAACACTGTAACCCCGCCCATCATCCAACCCACCATCTTGGATCCACCTACCATCCGACCGAGCACCATGACACCCTATACGATCAACCCGGTCACGATGAAGCCTTCCACCATTACGCCCAGCCAGATGACTCCGCCCACGATCGAACCGGGTACTCTCGGCAGTGAAACCATCGATCCTTCCTCTTTGAATCCGCCCACCATCCAACCGCGCATTATTAATTCCAAGACAATCGATTGAACATGTTGAAATCAGTCTCACGATTGACATTTTGCTGGTACCTGCTGTTTTCAATACTTTTTCTGACTCCTCTTTTTTCCCAGGACAAATCCCTGGAACGCTTTGAAAAGAGAACATTCCAAGGTTCGCAGGGGGAGAGACTCCTTTATCGGATTCTCCCGCCACGGGAGCTGGAAAAAGGGAA
>JAYZFP010000143.1:0-54614 GCA_036336715.1 Planctomycetota bacterium | reverse complement strand
TATTTCTCTACCCTGTGACCTGAGTGGCAGCTTTTTTCCGGCGGCGGATATCGATTCCTTCGAATTTGATGCTCGCAAGGGAGAGGTCTGGTGGGTCGAGGTTGCCTCGGAAAGGCTGGGAAGGCCGACCGACCCGACCGTCGTTGTCCAGCAGGTGACCGGTTCTGGCAGTAATGCAAAGGTCACCGACCTCGTGGAACTGGCCGATATTCCAAGCCCGGTCAAGGTTTCCTCCAATGGCTATTCCTATGATGGGCCTCCCTACAATGCCGGTTCCTCGGATGTGCTGGGCCGATTTGAAGTTCAGCAGGATGGCCGACATCGAATCCAGGTTTCCGACCTGTTTGGAGGCACCCGTAAAGACCCACGCAACATCTACCGGCTGATTGTCCGCAAGGCCCAGCCTGATTTTGCCGTGGTCGGCTGGTCGATGCACATGAACCTCCGAAACGGGGACCGGAACGCTCTCTCCAAACCGTTGGCACTGCGCCGAGGAGCAGCCATGGTGATCGAGGTCGTGGTGGTTCGTCGTGACGGTTTCAACGGTGAAATCCGACTGGCCATGGAAAACCTTCCCCCCGGTGTGTCCGCCGCAGGTATGCGGATTCCCTCGGGAGCAAGCCGGGGGCACCTGGTCCTGTTCGCCGATCCCAAAGCGCCCTCGGGAATGTCCCTGCCTGATTTTTACGGAGAGGCTACCATCGCGGGGCAGACGGTTAAAAGAAAATGCCATTGGGCGAGCATGCGGTGGCCGGTTCCCAATGCCTGGAGCGAAATACCGAGCCCCCGACTGATCAACCAGCTGGTGGTTTCGGTCACCGGTTCGGAATATGCACCCCTGTCGCTGGTGGCCAATGAAGAAAAAATCTGGGAGGTAACCGAGGGATCTCAAATCACCATTCCGCTCGTACACACGCGGCGGCTTGATTTTTCAGGAGATAAAATCTCTCTGAAAACACTGGGGAATGCCTTTGCCGGGAACGCGGCGTTTGACGCTTCGCTGACTGCTGACGCGACCGATGTTGTATTGGATCTGTCCAAGATCAAGGCTCCTCCCGGTGACTACACAGTTGCTTTTTATGGAAGTGCTGTTGCCAAATACGGCTACAACCCAAATGCAGTCAGTGAATTGAATTCGCAGTTGGAAAACGCCAGGAATCAGCTTTCCAAATGGAATCTGGAGTTGGAGCGGCTTGAGCGGCTTTCAAAAACCGCGACTGATGAATCAAAGAAGCAGGTTCAAAAAGACCTTGTAAGTGTGGCAGAGCAGGTAAAATCCCAAAAAGCAAAAGTTCAACTGCTCGAGAAACAGCTGTCAGTGGCAACCTCACTGGCAAAGCCAAAAGACATCGTGGACATCGTGGTTTCCAAGCCGATCAAGGTCAGGGTACAGCCTGCGAAAAAAGGAAATGAAAAAAATGACTGATCCTTTTCACGCCAACAATGTCTGCCCCGGACCGGCCTCCCGAAGGGGGTTTCTGAAAATGGGCCTCGCGGGTTTTGCTTCCCTGAGCCTGCCCGGGATGCTGCGGCTGCGGGCGGCCCAACAGGACCCGGAAAAAAAGCGAACGGACAAACGCCGCACATCGGTGATTCTCGTCTGGCAACCGGGAGGGTGTTCCCACCTCGATACCTACGATCCGAAACCGCAGGCGCCCGCTGAATATCGCGGGCCGTTTGGAACCATCCCCACCCAGGTCCAAGGGTTGCACTTTACGGAACTGGTTCCCATGCAGGCACGGATTGCCGACAAGCTGACGGTATTGCGTTCCATGAGGCATGGCAGCCCCGGGCACCCCGCCGGATCGATGCGAATGTTTTCCGGTGACAAGGATCGTCGGGACAAGCCCAAGCCCAGATTGCCGGACTGGATGACTGTGACCAATTACCTCAGATCCCAGGAGGGGCCGCGGGATTGTCCATTGCCACGGTATGTGGGAGTCAACTCTCCATCGGCGTACAACGGGCCAGCTTACCTGGGAGATGCCTATTCTCCGTTTACTGTTTCCGGAGACCCAAGTCAGCCGAAATTCAACGTTCCCAACATTGGACTCAGTGACCAGGCGGAGTTTCGCCGAATCGGTCGCCGGGCCACCCTGCGACAGAACCTGGACAACCTGGAGCGATCACTGGACCTGGCTGGCGAACTGGGAGCCCTTGATGAATTTGAAACGCAGGCCATGACCCTGTTGACCAACCCAGCCACCAAAAAAGCTTTTGACCTGTCGCTCGAAGACGATCGGACCCGCGACCGATATGGCCGAAATACCTGGGGCCAGCAATTGCTGCTGGCGCGGCGACTGGTGGAGTCCGGTGTCGAAGTCGTCACCACCAGCCTGAGAGGCCCTCTTTGCGGTCGCGTCAACAACTGGGATGATCATGCGGTCAATCACCATGTATTCGACGCGCTTCGATTCCGGTCGCAGGCTTACGATCAGGCTGTCTCAGCACTGATCGAGGATGTTTATCAGCGGGGCCTGGACGAGGATGTACTGGTAGTGGTTACCGGAGAGTTTGGCCGCACACCGAAAATAAACTACCAACCAAGTACCGGCGCGGGTAACGCCAGCGCTCCGGCCGGTACCCGGCAACCGGGCCGCGACCATTGGGCCAGAGCATTTTCCAATATCTGGGCCGGTGGCGGAATTGAGACCGGGAAATTTATTGGGGCCACCGACGGCAAGGGCGAAGACTCCATTGAGAGGATCTGCAGCGCACAGGACTTCCTGGCTACGATTTACCATCACCTGGGGATCGATTCTTCGAGGGTCATGATTGAGGATTTCAACGGCCGCCCCACCCCATTGGTTGATGGTGGGCGCCCCATTCCCGAGCTGATCAAGAAAGGCTGAGTGGTTGCCCCGTCCTGCCTGTCCGCTGGATGCCATGCTCGACCACAGCCGCCTTGGGTGCTTTGACGCCTTCAACAGGTTCGGCGTTGGAGTCCGGTTTCTGCCGGAACCGGAGATTCCACCAGGCGCTCGTCAGCGTTGGGATTCCTGCCCCTGAAAATCATGCCCTTTCACGGGCTGAACCGAGGCGCCGGCTGTGACAGCAGAACGCGTAAATTGCTTTTCAGGCCCCAAGATACCTTTCGATCGATGCGACGATCAGTTCGTGGGCAATCGGCTCGGAGATCAGTTCCACGTGGCCAAGCCGGTCCGGGAGGATGAAACGGATGATGTCATCCACGTTCTTCTTGTCACGCCGCATCACGTCAATCAGGGAATTCGGGTTGACCGGCCGGATCGCAGTGGGCAGCCCCACGGACTGGATCAGCTGAAACTGTCTTTCGCAGAATGAGTCATCCACCCGACCCAGCCTTCTTGCCAGATCACCGGCACAAAGCATTCCCAGTGCGACAGCCTCCCCGTGAAGGTACTGACCATAACCGAACGTGGTTTCAATCGCATGGGCAAAGGTGTGTCCGTAGTTCAGAATCGCTCTCCGGCCGGATGTCTCTCGCTCGTCCTCCTGCACGACCACGGCCTTCAGGCGGCAGCAGTGGGCAATGACCTCGATCAGCAGGGCCGGATCGCGCTTTACCAGGCCCGGCGCCTGTTCCTCCAGTTGCTGAAAGAAGGCTTCATCCATGATCAGCCCATATTTGATTACCTCGGCCAGCCCCGAAACATATTCCCGGTCGGCCAGAGTATTCAGCGTCGCGATATCGATCAGCACACCCTGGGGCTGCCAAAAAGCGCCGACCATGTTTTTGGCGCTCGAGAGATTGATGCCGGTCTTGCCACCCACGCTGCTGTCGACGTGGGCTAACAGGGTCGTGGGGACCTGGTAGAACGGAATTCCCCGTGCAAACGATGCAGCAATAAATCCAGCCAGGTCACCGACCACACCACCTCCCAGGGCCAGGACCAATGATTTGCGGTCAGCCCGTCGGTCGGCCAGGAATTCCCAGATCTTCTCTGCCATGGAGAGGCTTTTTGAAGATTCTCCGGCCGGAACTTCAAAATCATTTATTGGAAAAGAACAGGACCCGAGGGCCTGCTGCACAACTTGCCAGTGCGGATGGACATTTTCGTCGTGGATTACGAAAACCCGCGTGGGTGAGAGCTTTTCCAATTCAGCCGCAATCGTCGGCAGGTTTCCCGTATCGATGCAGATGTCGTAGGAGGCCGCCGCCAATTCAACTTTTACGGTGGATTCAGTCACTGTCCGCCACTTTCATTTCGCTTGACTGACCCGCAGGATGGGCAGGTATCCACAAACCAGACCGAAAATAAATCCACTACCATGAGCCCAATTTGCCATGCTCAGGTTGTTGCCTCCATCGAGGATCCCCATCATCATCCAGACCACCAGGATAAACATGCTGACGGGACTCAGGAAAAAACCGGATCGGGGATCGTGAATGGACTTCATCCAGATGAAACCACCGAGGGCGTAGTTCACGCCGGACATTCCGCCCATGATGGTTAATGCACTGGTGCCCTGCATGTTGACGGGCATGATCTGCTGGACAACACAGGAAACCACAGCTGCCGTCAGAACGAACACGCCAAACCGGACCGTTCCCAGCCTGTTTTCGAATTGACCGCCCAGGGAATGGAGCCACATCATGTTAAACAGGATATGAAGTAGCCCAAAGTGGATAAACATGGGTGTGAAAAGGCGCCAGAATTGTCCTGATCGGATATTGGTAAACTTGATCCCGATATCATCTTCGGCCTGTCGCTGCAGCTGCAGTTTGCGGGCGTCCCGGCTGGCAAGAGCGGTCTCCCGGTCGGATTGCTGAACCCGGGCCTGATCAAATTCTGCCAGTCCTTCATTCATCTGCCGGATCACTGCTGCACGTGCGTCGTCAGGGTTGACGAACAGTAGTGACTTGAGCACGACAGTGCGTTCCGAAGAATTGGAACCGCCACCGAGAGAGTTGTAGTCCCAGCCGCGAGTCATCATGAAGACCATCACGCACAGGATCATCATCGTAATTACCAGCGGTTTTTTATTTGAGCCTCCCCTGGACCAGTTGGAACGCATGACGATTACGTTCTGGCGATTTTTTTCCTGGCGATCAAGTTCTTCACGGGCAAGGCGGTTAGCCTGCTCGACTGCTTCGGCGTAACGGGGGTGCGAGGGGTCCTTTTGAAATTCCTCCAGCAGGGCCCTGGACCTGTCGACGTCGTCCTCTTCCTTGATCCAGATGTCCCAGCAGTCGTCTCCCTTTTCGGCAATCGCCTTGATCTGCCTGGTCAACAGGTAGGCGACCAGCTTTTTGGTGGAAGCTTCTTCCTGGAGTTTTCCTATCTGTCGCATGATCCTTAAAAACCTGTAAGCCTATTTTTACGGTGAGGCAAAACGTTCTGCTCTTCCGTCGTTTCCCCCGGCGGGGCGTTGCACCGAAAACTCGCTCAACATTCCGTTCCGGAAGGAAACCCCGGGTTTCCGTGTACCCGTTTTTCCCTGTCAAAATTTTCACGGTGATTCAGGCATGGCTGTCGAGCAGCCGGCAACCAGAAGGTTGCCCTTGAGTCCAGTTACCCAGGCAGCCAGTCAAACAATGGCAAAGCGGACTCTCGTCTGCCGAAGCGGTGAAAATTGAGCAAAAATGGCGATCTGCAGCAAAGCACCATGATAGTATCTCAACGTCAAAAAGACCAGTTTGGGCAAGGCCGGTCAGCTGTTTTCCTCAAGCCATTTGTGGCTTTGCTGGACCTCTTCATAATAGGACTTTCTCTTCAGGTGCCTGGCCGCATCCTCATCGATCACGACCGTGACATCCGGATGAAGTTGCAGGGCCGAGGCGGTTACCTGGGCCGTAACCGGACCTTCCACCGCCTGAGAAATGGCATGGGCCTTGTTTTCGCCAAAAGCCACAAGGACACATTTTCTCGTTTCGAGGATGGTCCCCACTCCCATGGTGACGGCCAGGCGAGGCACCTTTTCCAGGCCGCCAAAAAATCGGCTGTTATCCCGAATGGTTTCGCTGGTCAGGGTTTTGAGCCGGGTACGGCTTCCCAGCGAGGATCCGGGTTCATTGAAGGCGATGTGTCCATCCGTGCCGATTCCCAGCAGTTGCAGGTCGATTCCGCCCGCATCTTCGATTTTTTTTTCATATTGCTGGCAATAGTTTTCGAAATCCAGGGCCCGTCCGTCAGGGACATGCGTGTTTTCCGGAGGAATATTGATATGTGAAAACAGATTTTCCTGCATGAAATAGCGGTAACTGTGGGGATCAGCGGGTGAAAGTCCAACGTATTCATCCAGGTTGAAGGTCGTCACCTGCGAGAAGTCGATTTCGCCGGCTTTCCGTTTTTCTATCAGTTCGGAATAGATGGCCAGCGGCGTGCTGCCGGTCGCCAGGCCCAGCACACAGTCGGGTTTCTGGCGAATCAGCTGAACCAGAAATTCAGAGGCCCGTTTGCTAGCGGATTCAGGGTCTTTTTCGATGATGATTCGCATGGGAGATCAGTTTCCAGGGGTGCTTGGCTGGTTGCGTGGACAGTTCTTTGTCGCGTTCGAAAATGAATTACCTGGCCGTTGGAGTGAATTTCAGCCGGGAACCTCCGATATTTATTGACCCGTCTTTCCGAATTGACTACAGTCTGCCGGAATTTTGCCTTACGGAGTTCGAAAGCTTCCTCTCCATTATGGCGCAACTCAAAAACTTTCAACAAGGAACTCCTGTGCGTGCTATCGCGGTAATCAATCAAAAAGGTGGAGTGGGGAAAACAACTACCGCAGTCAACCTGAGTGCTGCCCTGGCCAATGCTGGAAAGAGAGTCTGCCTGATTGACATGGATCCCCAGGCGCACGCTTCATTGCATCTGGGAGTTTCTCCACAGGATTCCGCGAAAACTACCTACTCGATTCTGACCGATGATGTTCCTGTGGCCGACGTGCGGGTCGAGGCAGCTCCCAATCTTGCGGTTCTCCCTTCGCACATTGATCTGGCGGCTGCGGAAATGGAGTTGGCGACTGAGGTGGGCAGGGAAATCATCCTGCGGGACAGGCTTGAGGAAGACGAGGGCGAATTTGACTATTTTGTGCTGGACTGCCCTCCCTCGCTCGGAGTCTTGACGCTCAATGCCCTGACAGCGGCGACTGAGATTTTTTTACCACTGCAACCCCATTTCCTGGCGTTGCATGGTCTGAGTAAATTGCTCAAAACAATTGACCTGGTGGGTAAACGCCTCAACCCGGGGTTGAAACTGACAGGTATCGTTTTCTGCATGTACGATTCCGGAACCAAGCTTGCAGCCGAAGTCTCCAGCGATGTCAAGGAATTCTTCAGCGACCAGAGGATTTCCAATTCCGTCTGGAAGGATGCCGTCAACTTTGAAACGATGATCCGTCGCAACATTCGCCTCGCTGAGGCTCCCAGTTTCGGCCAGTCAATTTTCGATTACGCGCCGCAGTCCAATGGCGCTTCGGATTACATTTCCCTCGCCGCTGAAGTTCTGCAGCAGGAGTTGGCTGCCCGCCAACCAGTCAGCCTGGCAAAATCGGCATAACTGCCATCGGTTGCAGGCCGGAAGGGTCGGTTGGCTGGATGGACCAACAATCGGAGCAACCGGAAGGACTCTTCAATCAGATGCATCCCGACCTCTTGCTGGCGCGGATTTAACGATAAACGGGTGCCCGCACCGATAATTTTCCAAACTATTCCCCGATTTCTACCGCAAGTTATTTGACAGGTCGATATCACGACCAGATGCGAGCGGATCGTATGCCATGGGCGGTTGTCCAGCGATTGATTGCCCTTCTGACTCAGGGATTCGGGTCGACGGCAAATGGAAAGAGTGGAGTTATCGGAAATGACCAAAATCCTGTCTCAAGCCGTTTGGGTCGGTTTGTTTGTATTTGCTTCGACCGGTGTCGCCCAATACAACTTTAACTTTGTCCCGTCCCAAAATAGCTACCCCGAATACAGCGTACCGTCCCGCTATCCTCTCTACCCGGGATCCCTGAACCAGCCGCCTCAGAGGTCAGCTGGATACTCAAGCGGGATGCAGCTCCAACGACTGCCGGGGAACGTCCAGCCCCCATACCGTGTGGGGAATGGCTATCAGGGGCAGGCTCCCTACACGGCGAGTCGCACTCCCTTTGGAGCACAAAGCACTACCCAGTCAGGTGGTAGCGGTTCACCTTCTCCTCTTCCGGCACCGGCTGTCAATTCCCGACAATCTTCTGATAACGTCGCTCCCCTGGTCGATATGCCACCCGTTCAGCAGCCCGCCGGACCGGGTGCTACTGTTGGAAACGGGGTACCGCAATTGCCTCTGCAACCATCCGTCCACGGTTTGCAGCAACAGGTGCAGCCTGTGCCAGCCCATTCACTGATGAACTATCCTGCCTTGATGCCCGGACGCAATCCCTGGATCGGGCCAGTTGGAGCAGGTTGCCAGCAACCTGTTTGTGGACCTGCATTCGGGCATGGTTGTGGCCAGAAACGGTGTTGCCTCGGTGGTGGAATCTTCGCACTGGGAAAAGGAATTCATGCACACCAGGGGATCTGCGGACAGGGCGGATGCGCCATTGTACCGCCAGCGATCGCGCGGCAGGGATGCTGGTATGGAGGACTGGGTGGGCTGATTTTCCAGCGGGATCTTGAGGATGACAAGTTCTTTGCCTACCCGCTTGGGCAACCGATGGTCAAATCGCTTTCATCAGCCGATGCGGATCCGGGTACGATGGGTGGCCTCGAGGCGAGCTTCGGAAAGAGGTTCTGTAATGGAACCGGTTTCGGCGTGGTTTACTGGGGCCTGTTCTCGGAACTGGCCACTGCGAGCGTGACAACGGGTAACCCGCAAACCACCTGGCAGACCGCTCCTTCGATTACCTACAACGGCAGCGGCCTGGACACCTACCTCAACTCGGCGGCCGCCTACATGGTCAGTCGGGAAAACGAGTTTCACAATGTTGAGCTGAATTTTTTACGGCGAACGCTGGCTGCAACAGACAACAATTGCCAACCCTGTTGTGAAACCGGTTGCGGCCCGGGCCGATGCCGATACTGGCCTGGTCTGATTCGCAGCCAGTCTCCTTTCCGCTTCGACGTGCTTGCTGGAATCCGTTTCTTCAAATTTGATGAAAACCTGTTCTTTCGCACATCGATGACTGGCGATTACTCAAGCAACGTCAACGATGTCTGCTACAACCTTGACGTTGACAACCGCCTGCTTGGTCTGCAGCTGGGTGGAATGGTTGAGTATTGCCTCTGCCCGCGATGGACCGTCAACGGAGGTACCAAGTTTGGCGTTTTCGGGAATTCGATCAGTCACCGCCAGCAACTGTACGGCCTGGCCGGATACGCCTGGGCCAACAATGGAGGTTACACGGGACAGGATTATGATCTTCAGGCGAGCAAGACGGATGTTGCTTTTCTCGGAGAGGCGGACCTCGGCGTCAAGTATTCCATCAATTGCAATTGGAACGTCGGGATTGGCTACCGGGTGGTGGCGGTTACCGGTGTTGCCCTCGCGCCGGAGCAGATTCCCCACAACTTCGCCGATTACCACGATGCCGTTCATCTGGACTCCAACAGTGGTCTGATACTTTACGGCAGTTACCTGCGGGTACAGTATAACTTCTGATCAAAATCCGCAGGACTGAACCCTTGGCTTCCGGAGGCTCCCGCGATTGCGGGAGCCTTTTTTCATGGTTCGGTCAACTGCTCCAGCAGGGGAAGAAAATCCCGGTCTGCGAGATACGTTTCTTGCGGCAGTGGACCGGTTTCCAGATCAGCAAGCTGCCTTTTGAAGATGGAAATGGCTGCAGGGAACCTGTTTTTAAAAGGGGTGAATGCCTGCTGGAGTTCTTTACTCGAGAGGCGGGTGACCGCCTGCAGCGGAGCCAGACGTCCTTGAAACTGGCGGAACACCGCAGATCTGAGAAAGATGAAATACAACAGGGTCGACAGGACAAATAGCGAACCAGCGAAGGCAATCGCCAGCCAGAACGGCACCAGAAGGCTCAATGCGAATGCGAGGATCATCGCCTGTATCGAGCCGACCGCGGAGTGGGGAATGAAATTGCGCAACTGTTGCCGGTACTCGGATTCATGGGCCTGCAGAAAAGTGACCACCCGGGTCCGTTCAAACAGCTTTGGGTCGCCGGAACGGTCGACCATTTCCACGACTTCGGCCGTGGTCCGCTCCGCCACTCCTGGATTGGTTTCCGTGACCAGTTCCTGAATTGACAGCCGGTTTGCACCAGCTTTTCGCACAAACCTGCCATGCAGGGGAAAAGGGAACCGGGTGCGACAGACTTCGCATCTTGATTCCCGTTGGTACTCCTCGAACGCCAAAGCTACAAAAAAAACGGTGGGAGCGGACTGGAAAGAGAGGATTTCGTGCCGGCAAACGCAGACGCAGAACTCACAGAAATCGGCTCGTATGCCAACAACCTGCTGTCGTTTTTTTCTACCGTAAAACAGCCTGGGAAACCGCAATCCGATCATGGCGGGACTAGTCTTTGAGACAGTGTTGATTGGCCATGGAGATTCCACTGATCAGGGATCCGACAATGCCCACGAAACCCTGGTCTGTGCCGCAAAGGAAAAGGTTGGACAGGTGGGTGGTGCCATCGAGTTTTTTGTCCGGGGCTCCGTAGACCGCACCGTTGTCGTGCCATGTAAAACGCCGAATCGTTGTCGGCGTGAAAACATCGGTGTCCAGAACGTGTCCGCGAAAATCAGGAATGAATCGAACTGCGGACTCGATGCTCCTGTCATACCAGTTGAGTTTTTCCAGCTGGTAGCGGTTTTCATCGAGTTGATTCCAGCCATCGAAATCGGCGATGGTTGTGATCCTGACGACACCGTCGTCAAGGTTCCCTTCATCCGCACTGTATTCGTAGTTGTTGGGAGAGCAGATCACACCGGTGCGTACATCGCAAAGGTCGTTTTCCGGTGGCCTCCAGTGGAATTTTTCAGAGTCATTGTAGAATACGATCGTCCGGTCATTGCCAAGTTTTTCCGGTTCGCGGTCGAGGATCGAAATGCTCTCGATGAAAGTCAGTTGGCCACTTTGCCGCTGATCGACCTCGCTGACATCTTCGCATAATCGAAGGGTTTCCAGGCGACCCGCGGACGAGAGGATTCGCTTGCCCTCAATCTCGGTTCCGTTGTCGAGGATAACTCCCACGGCCCGCTGTCCATCGACCTTGATCGTGGAGACTCCGTGTCTCAGTTTCAAGTCACCGCCCACGCCACGAAATTTCCGGATCAGGTTTTTCAGAATCAGTCGCACGCCCTTGAAGGGGCGGGCAAATCCCTCGAGGTAGATGCTGCGGAACATGATGCAGAACTGTCCCCAGTCCATGTCATCCTCGCGGGCATTGCCGTACCACATCAGCGGGCAAAGCAGCATTTCGATCAGCAGCGGGTCGGACAGGATTTCTCCCAGGATGGTCCGGGTGGACAGCTCAAAAGTTGACTGGTCAAGGTCGTCGTAGTCGACAATCCGCTCACAGAGACTGCGGAAGTTGTCTACTTCTGCCGGAAATTTCTCAGATATTTCAGCCGTCAAAAGCCGGATGTCATTATCGAAGTCGAGACTGACGCCTGGAAAAGCAATCCGGGATCCCACCTGGGGCGAAAGGGCAAAGTCCTCCCACTTGAATCGAAGCTGTCGCAACATTCGCGCCAGCGGGCCCTTGCGGGTGCCCTTGGGAGTAAAGTTGGTGACCGCGTGGAGTCCCACGTCGTAGTCCCGACCGTTCAGTCGGTAAAAAGAATTCAGGCCACCAATTGTCGTGTGACGTTCCAGAATGCAGACCTTTTGATCGTAGTAGGCAAGCCGAATTCCCGCCGCCAAACCTGACATCCCGGCACCGATGATGATCGTGTCATACATGGGCAATTATTTTCAAAGCAGCTAGGGATCAGGAAAACGACCGGCCAGACTTTCCGGAGCGGTGATTGAGTTTTGCCGGTCGTTGACTGGCAAACGGAAAACGCTGGCGAACGGAAATCACTGGACGAAAGGAAGGTTCTGAGCAAATCCAACCGGGCCAATTGGGCCGGGCAACTCCGGACGCGCCAATCAAACCACTTTGGCTTGAAAAGACCCAGTGGTCAAAGGTCGGCCATTTTGGGTGTCAGGTATTTTACGGTACTCTCCATGCTGGCAAGTTCTCCGTATTCTTCTTCCGGAATCTGGATCCGGTGACGTTTGCGGAGCTCCATGACAATGTCGAGGAAATCCATGCTGTCCAGTTCCAATTGTTCACGGAATGCAATTTCGTCTTTCAGCCCGGTCAGGTCTTCATCGGGGGCGATGTCTTCCAGAATTTCAATAATCACATCGCGTATTTCAGCGGGACTCATGCTATCTCCTGTCAGCGTTTGCTGTTTTGAACTTTTTTGTCGTTTGGATGAGGCTCTGTTTCCTGTTGCCAGGCGGTCTACACCTTCTTGATGATGACCACCGAGTTGATTCCCAGCATCCCGAAGGAATTGTTGAGGATGTAGTTGACCGGACCTACTTCGCGGGGTTGATTGACGACAAGACCGGGTAAGCTGCAGCCGGGGTCCAGTTCGTCCACGTTGATTGTGGCGTGGCAGATGCCGTCTTCAAAGGAAGCCAGGTTACCGGCCAATTCAATGGCTCCGGCCGCGCCCATGCTGTGGCCGATAAAACTCTTGGTGTTGTTTACAAACGTCTTGTCGCTGGAACCAAAAACTTCCCGCAGGCCGGCACACTCCTGCAGATCGCCTGATTCGGTTCCGGTGGCATGCGTGCTGACGATGTCAATCTGCTCGGCTTCCAATCCAGCCTTTTTCAAGGCAAGTCGAACGCATTCCGCCTGCCGTTCGGGATTGGGCAACACGAAATCGGTGGCATCCGTATTCATCGCATAGCCTGCAAGCTCACCGTAGATTTTTGCCCCACGACGCTTGGCATCGGAATACCTTTCCAGTGTATACAGACATCCGCCTTCGGCAACAACGATGCCCTGCCGGTGTTTGTCGAACGGTCGGGAGGCTTTTTCCGGATCTCCTTCACCAGCCAATGCTCCCTGACTGTTGAATCCTGCGAAAATTCCAAAAGTGTGGATGCTCTCGGAAACACCCCCGGCGAGGGCGAAGTCGCATTCACCAAGCCGCAACATCTGGGCTCCCTGGATCATGCCAGCGTTCCCTGCGGCACAGGCCGCGCCGATGGTGTAGTGGGGGCCGATGATCCCCATGTTCAACGCAATTTCCCCAGCCGGGTTGTTGGCCACCGTTCTTGGGTTGTGATGATG
This sequence comes from Planctomycetota bacterium, assembly GCA_036336715.1. Lineage (GTDB taxonomy): Bacteria > Planctomycetota > Planctomycetia > Pirellulales > Pirellulaceae > JABAAE01. The sequence goes on along the minus strand of JAYZFP010000143.1, from coordinate 41,405 downwards.
CGACCAATACTGGGTGTCGTAGTCGAAGGCCTTGATCTCGTAAACTTCATTTTCGGTTTCCACGTTGCCGTGTTCGGTAACACCCACGTAGATTCCAACACGACTCCGATCGGTGTTTTCCCAGTCGATTCCGCTGTCGATAACTGCTTCGTTGGCACAGTAAATTCCGACACTGGCGGCACGGGTCCCCCGCCGCCGGTCCTTTCTGGACTGATGTCTTCGCTCGTCGTAATCACAAACCCCGGCGAAAGTCTTGCCAAAATAGCGGATTTCGTAATCCTGGACGCCGCTTTTCCCGTTAAGAAGTGCTTCGCGAAATTCGGTGTAGGAGTTTCCGTTGGGCGCGGTAAGCCCGATGCCAGTGATGACAATTCGCTGGTTGTCAGGGCAATCGGTCTGGGAAGCTTCGGAAGTCATGTATGTCAAAGAGAACCGCAAACCCTACAATTTATCGGTTTTTTGGGCTTTTTGGAAGGGTCTGAATGGAGTCCGGAATGGCCACTGTACCTGTTAATTCGTGGGAAAGCAGGGAGAAGTTGCGATTGGCGGGCGGAATTTTTTGGAGCGAAAGAGGAGGGCTTTCCCGGCCGCTCGACCTTCCCAATTGTCGAATCCCGAAAATGGGCGCATGCAAGATGTAGATTTTCAGCTGGGCTGTCGGTATTCCAAAGAGGGAAATGTAATCACCAAAACCCAGGTTTGTCCATTCGGAAGCCCGGCTGCTGCGAAGAGGACCCGGAAAGCGGGGGCTCACTGGCACCGTCCGATTCGGAGCGAGCCCCTGTGTTGTTTGGAAGATGAGGATTCCCCTGCAGGAACGTCGGCTGGCAAAACTTTGTCGCCAGGCAGGCACCGGTAACGTGAATTCGAGTTAAGGGACTGGGGAGGCCTGACTGCACAGGATCTCCGTCACCTCATCTCGGTTACCTCGGGTTTTGACGCCTGGTTACGATTGGTTGGTTGATGTTTTCCGGTAGCCAGGCGGTGCGCGTGAGTGATTGCTGCGACAGCTGCGATGTCCATTTGTGATGACAAACTCGTGAGTACAAAAAAGTCTGGTTCGTTTTACAGAATAACACCCTCTTCATGATGCCGCTCTTCACGGCGGGTGATTTGAATCGCCCAAAAATCTTTTTTGGATTGATTCCTTAATCTTTGCGAGGAGCACGATGAAGGTACTGGTTGAATTGTCCTGTTGCGTGGTTGTTCTGGTAATTCTGGGTGGGGTGTTGCAGGTTCATTCCTGGCAGCAGAAACAACCGGCCGATCATGCCCTGCCAAACCCGGATTGGGTCAGTCGGCCTGCCGGGGCCGAAGCTTATGCCAGCTTAAAAAACGCCAGGGAAAAGTACGGCCGTTACCAGTGGGTCATGGCCCCCCAGCGGGAATCACTGGGCACTGACCTTTCAGGAAAAGCAACGGTCGATGGTGATGAAGCTTTCCGGCACCGGGTGCAATGGACGGACCAGTTGGCCGAAGTGGACCTGGAACTGGTCTGCCAGCCCGGCTACGGGGCCGGCGAAGTCTCTGGTGGTTGGGTGTCGCTCCAAAACGGGGACCAAGCTTGGCAATTGAGGTTTCGCAATGTGGGTGCAGAGGGAGTTCTCTTTGCGGACGAACCGGTGCCCGGGTGGGTGTTGGCTCTTTGCCAGTCCCAGGAATTGGGCGTCAGTCAGAATGGCTGCCAGGGTGATTTTGGCGGTTTGGTTGGTATTGATTTCGAGCCGGGGGAGTGGGACGAATGTTCGGAAGGACTGCTGGCAGAATTCAAGGATCTTTATCGGGCCACCCAGGATTTTGACGAATCGGTTCAGCGAGGTTGTTCCAGGCGAATCAGCGGCACCTTGATTCGCTTGGCAGATCTGGTTTTCGTTCCCGGCGAAAAAGGGGATTCCCCTACGGGCATCGTATCAACCGGGGAGTAATAACAGGTATCAGTTGGTGTTCCCGGGAGGGTTGCCAGGCGTCGAATCGTCCCGGAAGGATCTCCCTGGAGCGAAGAGATACCGGCGAGCCGTGGCTTTTCCTGAAGAGGCTGAGAAACGAGACAATCGGAATGAAGAGCGGTGGCGGCGGTCAGGGGCCCCGGGCATCCACCCGGGTCCTCGGGCCGCCGCACCTTTTTCCACTGCCAGTTCGCCAAGGGTCGGTCCCCCAGTAAAATTGCCCAGTAAAATTGGCCCGCGAGAATTGGCAACGAAAAAATGAAGGGCGGGGCAGGTTCGGGATGTAAGGGGCAGCCTTCTTGCTGGCGAACCGGGCGCCATTAAGAGCGTCTGTCAGGCAATTCTGTCAGAAGAGTTTTCCCTGCCCATTGGTGGCCTGGTTGGTCAACGAGTCATCGGTGTCCACGATCAGCACATTGTCACCGTAGCTCTCCTGTGCCCCGATTTTTTTGCCATGCTTGTCGAGCTTGGTATCAGCCTCCACTGTTTTCCTCTGGGCTACCTTGAGCAGCTGTTGGTAGAGCGTCTCGGTATCGGTCCCGTTGATTTCATTGACGGCCGTCGCCACTTCACCCAGGTAACGCAAAAAGATGCTTCGCCGTTCACCCTCCTGTTTGATTGTCTTCCGGCGACGCATGTACATGCCAAGTTTTCGCCCGACCGCCTGCAGTCCCAGTCGCAGTTCTTTTTCGATTTCCGGGTAGGCGGCAATTGCCTCCTTGGATTCACTAGTAAACGGAACCCAGACGCTTGCCATGTGTACCATTACGGTCACCGGACCGCTGGGAAGTCCTCCCCGGGACTGGGTCAGGCCGTAGGACCGCCAGTTGGTACTCATGACGGTCTGGGTGATCGCGCAGTCACGCAACTTGAATTGCAGGGGGACGCGATTGGCGAACCGGAGCACCTGCATGGATTGGCCTTCGCTGAGATTGACGTTTTTCATCGCCTCATGCAGTTTTTTGCGATCATCGGCCTTGAGCTTTGACGGGGACTGTCGGGTGCCGAATCCGGATTCCTTGATGATCCGTTCGGCTCCGTCAGATCCCATGCCGTCGAATTCATTCATCAGGAATTGTCTTAGCGTTCTTGCATCGGTTTCTTCCAGCAACCGGTCAAGATCTTCCATGGTGATTTTTTGCGCCTGGGAGGCTCCCCCGTAGGCGAGCGCCACTTCAATCTGGAATGGGTTGCCGCGGTAGACCGACGGTGGTCGGGTGGCGGCAACGAAAAATTCACCAGGCACCACGTGGTAAAGCCCCTTGAGCAGAAGGTCTTCGCCGATCGGGCAGATGCAGTCGGTCGAAGGGGCTGAGATCTTGGTGGCCTGGATGGCCTGGTAAAGGGTATCTGCTTCTTTTTGACCGATTCGCGTTGTGGAAGCCCGTGTGCTGAGATTGGCAGCATTGCAGATTTTTCGTGCGACCGACGCGCTGACCCGTGAAAAGGAACTGGTCAAAAACTGGGAGAGCGTGGAACCCCTGGAATCCTTGAGCATCTGGAAAAGCCTTCCCAGTTCAACGCCGTAGGGGTGGGGCTTGATTTCGACGGCCTCCGGGGGAAGCTGCTCGGTGGAACGGTTGTAGTTGAATTCATTGCCATCGGGATCCATGTAGTGAATGGTCACATGCGGATTGGCAATCGCTGTCTGCTCGAGGTAATCATCCACACTCCCTCTTCCCCGTTTGTGGATTCCCTCAAGTTCGATCGTGACACGGGTTCCGCTGCGCAGTTCCCGACCCTCCTTGCCCTCTTCGTCGGAGGGGTAACGTGAAACCCATTCGATCCCGTTTTTGGCGACGACCTTTTCACCTTTTGCCCCGGGCGGTATGTCAACGCCTTCCCCTTTGCCATTCAGGATTTCAGGTTTGTTGGTCTTGGTATCAATCTGGATTTCAAAATAATGAGCCGGTTTGCGGATGGATGTTTTGGAGATGATCTTGACCGGTTTGCCCGTAGTCAACTGTCCATACATGCCGGCGGCACTGATACCGATACCCTGCTGTCCCCGGCTCATGCGGAGCCGGTGGAACTTGGAGCCGTACAGCAGTTTCCCGAAAATCAGCGGGATCTGTTTCTTGACGATTCCCGGACCGTTGTCCTGGATGGCTACCTTGTAGCGTTCCTTGCCGGCTGGCTCGATGTGGACCCAGATTTCGGGAGTGATGCCGGCTTCCTCACAGGCATCCAGGGAGTTGTCGACTGCTTCCTTGACGGCGGTCAGCAGTGCTTTTCGCGGATTGTCAAATCCCAGAAGGTGCCGGTTCTTGGTGAAGAATTCGCTCACCGAGATGCTTTTCTGATTGGCAGCCATCGATTCAGCGGTCGCGCGGCGGCGGCGGCGAGGCTTGGCATCGGTTGCGGTCGACAACGTAATAACTCCTTGCGTGATTTCCTGTGCAGGCAGTGAATCAACCCTCACGGTTTTCGCCGTGGTTGGGTCAGTCACCACTGCGGCCCGGCGATTGGGTCGTTTTCGCCGGGTTTCCAGTGTTTTTCGGGCAAATTCGAATTTTCCGATTATACCGGCTCAGTGGATGCGGGCACAGTCGGTTTTAACGGTTGTGACAGACCGGGTTCAGGTTTCGCAGGTCGAATCACTTGATTCCCTCACAACGATTCTCGCAGTTGGCCGAAAGCAACAAATAACTTTCCCGCAGAGAAGCTCTCACGGATGGGAGTTCGATCAGAGCAGGCTTCCGGAAGGCACCAGGGACCATGATTTCCGTGGACCATGGGGTTCGGGGTGGAAACCGGCACCGATCAGGATTCGGGATACCCTTCTCCCGTTGCGGATGAAGCGATTTACCTTTGTGGCGGAGACAGATCTGCCAAGTCGATTTTCGATCAGGAGTAGACGATGAAAAAGACCCTTCAGCAACTTCAGTTGGTTGCCATCATCGCATTATCTTGTTGGCAGCTTGGCAAGGATTGCGCTGCGCAGGACAAGGCGACCCCTCCAACCAAACCCTCCGCCATCCAGCCCCACGTGATGGAGGTTCCGCTGGCCGTGAACCAGCGGCCCGACGTGTTCTACAACTATTACCTTCCGCCAGCAATGGACGGAACAGCGGCTTCGATGTACCCGGCCCCCCTTCCGGTTCCCCCACAGATGGGACAAAGCTACATCACTTACCAGCCCCTGTTGCCACACGAGCACATGTACCGTCACGACCGGGTGTATTACACCCCCCACGGGACCCGTGACATGTTCTACACCGATCCCTGCCAGTGCCAGGTCAAGGGGCAGACCTATACCAAGACTTCGGTTATTTGGACCTATGGTTCCAACCACGTGTCCCCGTTGCCACTCCAGTTGCCGGCTTTTGGTCGAAAGCTCTGGAAAAACGTTGGCCCCACCTGCCGCTAGTCTCCCGCCACCAACATTAAATCACTGAAAGGATAATCCAATGAAAACGAGAGCTTTCCTCGTCGCTTCGATCATGATTGTGGGAACCGCGTTCAGCACCGCCAGGTTGTCAGGTCAAGATGTGGTCGGCGAATGCAAACAGGGCCTGCACTGCCCGGAGAACAAGAATATCAGGCAGTTTGAGCCCATTACTGTCCGCGGGAAGCGGATGCTGTTGAGCGTGGGCCATCCTCACCCGGTTTATGCACACAGCCGGGCCGGAATTACCGCCACTCGCACACATCGCTGGAACCAGGCTCAGGCGCAACAGCATTCCTGGCACAGTGGGTATTATTATCCCGCCTACGGGCAGCCTCTTTCTCTGGTGGTTCCTCCCACCGCCAGTTTCCAGAGTGTTTACAGCTGGGGTGTAGGAAATACCCAGAGCGTACCCATTTACCACCAGTACGGACGGTCCTATCCTGGGCAGGCCACGGGTGCGGTTCAGGGTATGTACCAGAAAGTTCCAGCCCGACCGTGGAACACCAACCAGTTTGGCGTTTACTACAGCCGGGCCCCCTGGTAACTGAAAATCCAATCGAAAACCCTTCTTAACAAAAGGCGAGCCAGATTCTGGCTCGCCTTTTGTTTGGATCCTTTGCGTTTTTTGAGCGAATGTGAGGGGCTGGGAAAGTGCTTTTTCTTTGCCAGTAGGAACGACAGCCAGTCGGATCGACAGACATTCAGAACCAGCAGCTTCGTTTTTTCAGACCTGGCCCGGTCCGGGGACGACAAACGGTTTTCGATATTCCCGTGTCAAAAGCCTGTCAGCTTCCGGCTGGTCGACGAACGTTTCTTTGGCGGCATCGAATTCCAGTGCTTGGCCAATACGAATCGGAAATTGTTTCAGGTCGACTTCGTTGTCATTCAAATGCGACAGCATCCGCTCAAATGTCTTTCCGGCATCGTCCCTTGATTCGAAGGCAGTGGCCGACTTGCCCGCTTTTGCCAGGGGCAAGGTCTCGCCAAGGGTCAGCGAGATATTTCCCATGTGACAAAGGGCGCTGGAGAGATGTCCGTCAAGAATCTCGGCGTTGAGATCTTCTTTTCGACGACTTCTGACCGCCTGAAGGAAATTCTCGAAATGATTCCCCCCCCCTTTGAAAGTCTTGATCTTTTTCCCCTGTCGGTCGAATGCCGCACCGCCGGAGTAGCTGGCCATGACCACGTAGCCTTCTTCGCATTCGTAGATGACACCGACTTTCGCACCGCGGTAATCCCCGGTTTCCAGGCCGCGAACTTCGAATACCAGTGACTGTTCACCGTAATCGTGTACCACAACCTGGGTATTTGCGGTATCGCCCGCATCCGAGTAGCCGAGCCGGCCCCCATAGCTGAAAACGCCCCGGCTCAGTGTGTTGACGTTTAAGCCCCAGCGTGCGAGATCCATCTGGTGGATTCCCTGATTCCCGAGGTCTCCGTTACCGTAGGGTGTCTGCCAATGCCAGTCATAATGAAACTGCTTGCGGCTCACCTCTGCAGCCGGGGCAGGTCCGAGGTACAGGTTGTAGTCCACCGATTTGGGTGGTTCAAAAGTCCCGGCGGGACCGATTGACTTTCGCCGCTTGTAACAAAGGCCCCGCGCGACGCGACACCTTCCAAGTTCCTCCTGGTGCAGGTAGGCAATGGCATTCTGCATGCCTGGGTTGCTGCGGGACTGGGTTCCGGTCTGTACGATCCGCCCGTACTTGCGTGCGGCCTCCACGATTCTCCGGCCTTCGCTCACGTTATGGCTGACCGGTTTTTCGACGTACACATCCTTACCGGCCTGAATGGCCCAGATCGCCCCCAGGGCATGCCAGTGGTTGGGTGTGGCGATGGAGACAATGTCAACTTGCGGGTCTTCGAGGACCTTACGGATATCGGTTGCGAATTGGGGCTGGTTGCCCTGCTGTCGTTTTCCGACTTCCTGCACGCGTTTGTTCCCGATGTCGCGGTCGGCGTCGCAGATCCAGGTGACCTGGGTATCCTTTCGGCCAGCAAAGGCGCTGATATGGCTGTTGCCCCGGCCCCGTACCCCGACGACGGCAACCTGGAGGCGTTCATTGGGGCTGCTGCTCTGCGGTTCGCATGCCTGGGCACTCGACCCAGCCGTCACAGCCGCTGCCGTGGCGAACATTGAGTCTTCCATGAACTGGCGACGTGTCTTCTTGGCCATGGTTTTCCCTGTTGCCTGCTTGAGGTTTTGAGACGGGTTTCGTTAAAAATGGATTCGGGCGAAGCGAATCAACCGGACTGCCAACGCCAACCCTGTTTATTTTACCACAGGTGTTGACTGGATGTCTTCGGTTTCCTGGGCTTGTTGGCCTTCCTCTTCGATCCGGGGCAGCTCCACACAAATGGCGGTTCCCGTTGCAAAGCCGGGTATGCCAGGAAATTTTCCGGATGCCAGGAGTTCGGAAACTTCTGTCTGAAACCGACGCATCTCTTCCTGGGAGGAATGGAACTTGGCGGTTCCACCAAAGATCCGGGCCCGATGCTGAATACTGCGCAGGCCGAAATGTTCACTTTCCTGTGTCCGCGTGAGACCTTTGCCGTTATCCAGGATCCGAATCCGGAGTCGGGTAGAATCGTCCTGCAGGCTGACCAGGGCCTGCGAGGCCCCGGAATGCCTCGCGATGTTCTGCATCGATTCCTGGACGATTCGGAAAACACTCCCCGCGAGCAGCGGGTCGAGACGCGTCAGGCAACCGCCGAACTCGCTGTCCACGTTGAGCCGACCCGAGCGATGCTTCTCGATCACGTGTTCAATCCGGGGGACCAGCGTTCCATCATCGATGGTGGCGGCGTTCATTTCCCCGATCCAGGATCGGAACGACTGGATTGCATCCTGCAGCCCGCTGCACACGGAATCGATCAGGGAGCGATTTCGGTCAGAGAGACAGGGGTCGTCAAGGTCGATGGCTTCCAATTGCAGCTTGGAGCCGACCAGCAACTGAAGCAGCCCGTCATGCAGTTCGAGACCGGCCAGTTTTTTTTCCCCTTCCAGATCTGCCAGGATTTGCCGCAATTCAGACAGGTTCGATGGCTGCATCGGATCAGGTTCCTTGAGTGTATTGTCACCCAGAACAGTGGAAGGCGTCGGAAAACAAAAAGCAAGTGGCCAGGCAGTGTCATGCGCGGTTGCGGAACCGTTTTACGATGTAACTTGCTCAGGCCGGCAGGCAGGGACCAGCCGCTGAACCTCATCGTCGGTGAATTCCCCTGACAGGTTCACCCGGGTCTCTCTATCAGTGGTGGTCCCGTTGGCCGCGTCTGTTTTGGGATTATCATGGTGGTGCTTTCGAAAAGGCTCACATCAAAAGACTGCGGCTGGAAGGCATCGCTGCGTGGCCGGGAAAACTCTGGATCGATATCGGCTGAAAGTATGACGAATTTGCTACTCCAATACGACGAAATGTACGATGCCCTGCGGAGGCAGGACATCGAATACGATGGATTCGTTTTTTTCGGTGTGGCCACAACGGGGTTTTTCTGTCGTCCGGGCTGCGCTTCGAAAACACCCGGCAGGGACGAGGTTTCCTTTTTTGATCGCACCTCTGACGCGCTCAAGGCCGGTTTCCGCCCCTGCAAAAGATGCCAACCCATGCAAGTCGCTGCAAGAATGCCCTTGTGGCTGGAAACGGCCGTGAATCAGTTGGATGCAGACCCGGAGCAGATCTGGCTGGAGCAGGAGCGGCAGGGCGTTGATCCGAGGACGGTTCGCCGCTGGTTTTTGAACGAGCTGGGCGTCACCCTGCATTCGTATTTGCGTTCTCACCGCCTGGTCACTGCATTGGGGAAGCTTGCCCTGGGGAGGACGATCACTGAAACGGCCAAGCAGGCAGGATTTGAAACGGTGGCCGGTTTTCGGTCCGCGTTTCAGCGATGCCTCGGGTTTGAGGCCGAGTTGCCGCGGGAATCCGACTCGATCCTGGTCAACCAGCTGGAGACCCCACTGGGTCCGATGGTCGTGGCCTGCACGTCCGAGCAACTGGTGTTGCTGGAATTTTCGGATCGGAAGCTGCTTGCGACCCAGTTTCAGCGGCTTCAAAAACTGACATCCCTTCCGGTGGTGCCGGGTGAGAATCGTCTGATGAACAGTGTTCAGCAACAGTTGGAACTCTATTTCGAAGGCGAGTTGTTCCGTTTCTCTCTTCCGCTGCTGATCCGTGGAACCAGGTTCCAGGAGACGGTCTGGAGACAGTTGCTGGAGCTCGAATTTGGACAGGCCGTTTCCTATGAGACGATTGCCCGCCAGATCGATAGCCCTCAGGCGCAGCGAGCTGTGGGGCGGGCCAATGGTGTTAACCGAATTGCCATCGTGATTCCCTGCCATCGGGTCATTCGGCAGGATGGAAAACGATCGGGGTACGGGGGAGGTGTCCGGCGAAAGGAGTGGATGCTTGAGCATGAAAACGCGATCCAGCATCACCTGTCTGGCGGGGACGCCATCCGCGGCAAGCAGAATTCAACCGGCTGAGACGGACTTGCGGGACCGCTTCAGACCGGTACCTGATTGGAGTGAAGTACCGGCTCACTGCAGGGTGGCCCTGTCGCTGTTGTCTTGTTCAGCCGGTAAAACCAGGCAAAGATCCCGATTCCAATGGCCGTCAGGATGAAATAAGCAGACAGGGTGTAGCTGACCTGCCCCGCATTCCCGGTTCGGAAGAGATAACCGGCCAGCGCATGATTCTGCAACTCGGCAGCCGTCACCTGGGAAAGGCTGACGGTGATCGCATTGTGGGTAAAGTGATAACAGATTGCCGGCAGGATGCTCCCTGACTGGTAGGCGACAAATCCAATCACCGTACCGGTAAAGAAAGCGATGATTGACTGCTGGAGAATTCCATGGGTGGCTCCGAAAAACAGACTTGCCACCAACACGGCCGTCCAGCGGTCCGAAGACTGTTTCAGGCCATTCATGATAAAGCCGCGAAAGGCAAGTTCTTCACTGACGGCCGGAAGCAGGGCAAACAACAGGAGAATTGAAATCATCCCGGGAGCTCCAGCGAAGATGGATTCCATCATTTGCTGCAGGGCGCCACCGTCATTCTGCAGCGGGTAAACCCGCATCACCAGTTCCCCGAATCCTGCAACCACGGGATGCAGGCCGATGGCCATCAGGATGGCAAGGGGAAGTGTCTTCCAGGGGGCTCCGACGAGACCGAGGGATCTCAGTGGACGGGTGGTGAGCACGACCGCCATCAGGACAATCGGACCAATGATCATGCCAATGTGCAAAACCAGCGTCTGACGGGCAAAGTGCTCAAAGGAAACCGGTGGCTGGGCGACGAGGGTGGTAAAGAAGCGGATCACCAGCAACAGCACGCCACAAAAAATGGCTTCCAGGAATGTCGGCATCGGGCCGCGTTCGCGAACCAGGCTTTTCAGCAGGACACCGATTCCGGTTCGCTCGCTTTCACGGAACAGCACTTTTTCATTGTTGAATTGTCGCACCGCCCAGCGAATGACCAGGAGGCAGCAGAAGAAAGTCACTCCCAGAACTGGCGCAGCAAACTGAAGGGCCTCGGTGTAACGGTGTTCGATCAGTGCCCGCAGGACCAGCATCAGGCCACTGATCGGGATCAGGCTGGTTCCCAGGTTGAGTTCGGCTCCCGGCATCATGGGCAGCATCATCAGGGGGAGGGAAATCAGCAGGATCGGCATCAGGTAATATTGCCCCTCCTTGCTGCTGCGGGCAAAGGAAGCGATCGCCAGCGAGGTAGCGGCAAACAGGGCCGACAGGGGAACCAGCGCCACGATCAACCAGCCGAAAGCAAAAAACGGTGGAGGTCCAATGGAAACGGCACTTTCACTCATGCGGGTGATCGACTTGATGATAAAGAGCCCCGTAAAGCTCATGCTGATCAGGTTCAGCAGTGAAGTCCCCATGCTGAAAGCAATCACCGTGAACAGTTTTCCCCAGACAATTTCGGTCCGCGAAGCGGGGCTCGAGAGCAGGGTTTCCAGTGTCCCACGCTCCTTTTCTCCGGCGCAGAGATCGATGGCCGGGTAAAAGGCGCCGGTCAGGGCCCAGATAAAGACGACAAACGGAAGGACGCGTGACCAGACAGCGGCCCGTTTGGATTCATCGCTGGAAAGGTCAATCTTGGAAACCCGGAAAGGCTGGATTTCAGCGGATGAAATTGATTTTTTTTTCAGATTACGGGTCACTAGTCCATCCCGGTAGCTGCCGAACAGATTCTCCATTCGGGCGGCGGCCATGCGGCTCTTGTCATCGGAGGCCCGCGAAAAGACCTGGATTTCCGTTTGAAGCTGTCCGTCGATTTCGCCAGCAAAGCCAGGCGGGACCAGGACCAGGCAATCAATTCCCTGGGCCACCAGCAATTTCTGCATCGTCCGCAGAGGACGCCCCGGGGAGGGAGCGTTGCGCTGCTGGCCACGCTGCTGTTCGTATTGAATGGCTTTTTCCCACGTGGAATCCATTTCCAGGTATTCCAGTTCGACAAGTTCTCCCTTGCCCCGCTGCGCGTACTGCTGCCGCGGCTGCTTTCCGTCAAAAAAGGGGTTGTCGTCGGGCAGGTACTCCGATCCGAGCACCACGACCCTCGAAGGATGCTCTTGACTGAAGTTTGCCATTTGCAGGAACGCCATCCCCAGTAACGGGTACAACAGCAGGGGCAACACCGCAATCGTGAACAGTGTTCTTCGGTCGCGCAGCTGGTCCCTCAGTTCGCGGCAAAAGATGAATTTGATGTTTCGCCAGTTCATTTCGAGACGCTTTCCAGTTCGGCGTTTTCCTGTTCCCCGGCTGCGGCATGATCGTGTTCTTCGATCAGCCGGAAGAAGAGCTCTTCCAGGTCCTGTTCACGGTATTGTTCCATCAGGTCGGTTTTGGATCCCTCTGCCAGCAGGCGACCCCGGTGAACCACCCCGATCCGGTCACACAGCCTTTCTGCTTCCCGCATGATGTGTGTTGAAAAGATGATGCACTTTCCCTGGTCACGCAGTTGGGCAACTGTTTTCAGGACTTCACGGGCGGCCAGGACATCCAGGCCTGAAGTGGCCTCGTCAAAAATCAGTACCGGGGGATCGTGTATCATGGCCCGGGCGATGGATACCTTCTGTTTCATGCCTGTTGACATCTTGGATCCCAGCACGTCACGCAGGTTTTCCATCTGGAACCGGTCAAACAGGACAGTCATCCGCTCATGCAGCTCCTGGCCCGGCATCCCATTCAGCCGGCCAAAATATTGATCCCAGCATTCATGAACCGCTTCCTACCAACCAGGCGGATTCCATCTTCAAGAAGAGTGTGGTCGACGAACGTTGGATTCGGATCAAGAGGCCCAAAGTGGTCGTGGGGGGTGAATTGAATTTTGCCCAGCTCGAGGTTTCCCAGAATCGGATCACCGGTGTTCTTGAGGCACCCATCCACATGAAGAGCAATAACGGCTGTCTGGTGATTGATGATTTTGGCCGCCAGCGGGTGACGATCACCGAGCTGCTGAATCGCTGGATCATTCCCCTGGAAAACGGAACCGATTATGTCCGACTGCCCAATGGTCGGAAAATCGAATCTCCTTTTGAACAAATGCTGGTCTTTTCCACCAACCTGGAACCGGAAGCGCTGGGCGAAGAGGCTTTTTTTCGTCGGATTCCCTACAAGATTGAAATGAAGGGTCCGAGTGAATCACAGTTTGCCCAGTTGCTGGCCAGGGAAGCCCGGCTGGCCGGTTTCGATCAGACGCCCGAGTGTGCCAACTACCTGATCCAAACGCTCAAGAGGACGGGGCGTTCGCTGAAATACTGCTATGTCAGCGATATTCTGGAACAGTGCGCCGAGTTCTGCGAATTCCACGGTCATGAGCGTGTCCTGACTCCGCCGATGATCGATTTGGCCATGCACAATTACTTTGCTCGGCGGTAAAGTCCGGCATGCCCGCGGCGAGCGGTTGCCGGGAAACTAACCTGGATGACTTCTGTTCGGGCTATCAAAACCCTAGGCGTAATCCTTGCCTGGCCAGTCTTTCCACCAGGTCAGGAAGAGGTTTAACTGGGTTTCGGCATACTTGGCCTGGCTGGGGCTGAGCTCATCGCTGCCGTTCAATTGAAGGCGAAAGTCCTCGTCGCCGGTCAGGACCAGCAGGTATTTGTAGAACAGGACCAGGTCCGGACCTTCGTCAAAAGTCGAAAGGACTTTCAGCGCATCATCCAGTTCCTTTGCCAACCGGCGAGCCTGGAAATCTCCGGAAGCCGCCAGCTCACAAAGCTGGACCAGTTTCAGGACCTGGGTCGGCAGGCAGTTACCGATGCCAGTGATCGCGCCGCCAGCTCCGCAATGAATGTACCCGTGAAAAACCTGGGTATCGACGCCCGCCATCAGGATCAGGTCGTCGCTGGCGTGGGTAATGTGCTCTGCCGCGTAACTCAGCGAATCGGCTCCGCCGAATTCCTTGAAGCCGACCAGGTTTTCATGTTCACCACGAAGGTCAAAGAACAGGTCCGCCCGGGTTTCGAATCCGTAGTAGGGGCTGTTGTAGATCACGGCCGGGATTTGCGGTGCAGCCGAGAGTATCAATGAAAAATGATTTCGCTGGGCAGCAGCGGATGTTCCCCGCGACAGCACACGGGGGATGACCATCAGGCCGTGGGCACCCACATCCCGGGCATGGCTGGCGTGTCCGGCGGCCTGAGCAGGGTTTTGGGCACCGGTACCGACGACAACCCTGACCCCTGCTTCCACCAGTCTTTGAACCCCTTGTTGTCTCTGCTCGGTTGTCAAAAGGGGCCAGTCGCCCATCGAACCGCAGTAGACCACGGCATTCATTCCAGCGTCCATCAACTCTTTTCCTTTGCGGACCAATGCGTCGTAGTTGGGTGTTCGGTCCTCATGACACGGCGTCATCAACGCCGGAATGCAACCCTGGAAAACGGTTCGGTCCATTTCAATTTGCGGAAAAAAGTGACTCGTATTGGTTGAATGACGAATAGAATATCCTACACGGAAAACAGCTTTTGCCAAATCGGACGACAACATGGACGAACCCTCGGCCAGACGGGAGTTTCTCAATCCAATCAAGGCCATCCGGGCTTTTCGCGAGGAGAGTGCGGAACAGGACCTCCAGGTTCCAACCCTGGATGCGGACGTGGATGGATCCCGGGACGATGATTGCCTGCTGTATGTTGCCAGGCAGGCCATGGCCTGCACTTTCCAGGTTTATTTTGCGACCCGTTATGGAGACGGGATGACGGAAGCCGCCATCGAGGCGCTGGAACTGGTGGAACAGCTCGAGAATCAGATGACCGTCTACCGCAGCAGTCCCCTGACCCATATCAACGAAACGGCCGGCAAAGAGCCCATCCGCGTGGAGTCCCGTCTGTTCGATCTGCTGCAGAAGGGAATCGAGTTATACCAGAAGACCGGTGGAGCCTTTGACATGACTTCCGGTTTGCTGACCCGGGCCTGGGGGTTTTTCCGAAAGGAGGGTCGGATTCCGAACGAGCAGGAACTGGAGAGCGTGTTGCAGTCGGTGGGGTCCGACAAGGTGCATCTGGATGCCGGCCGTCAGACGGTTGCCTATGCCTCGAGTGACCTCGAAATCAACCTCGGTGGCATTGGCAAGGGTTATGCCCTCGATCGGGTTGCCGAGTGCCTCGAAGAATCCGGTTCGGAACATTTCCTGATTCATGGGGGGCAGAGCAGCGTCCTGGCCCGCGGGGATCGCTTGATTCCGGAAGAAAACCACACCGGCGAGGGACGGGAGAATACCCGCAGGACGCCGTGGAAAGTCGGGTTGAGACACCCGGTGCATGCCGATCGCCGGATTGCCGAGATCGTGATCAACAATCGGGCGCTGGGTACGAGCGGAACGGCCAGGCAGTCTTTTTACTACCAGGGACGAAAATATGGGCACATCATTGATCCGCGAACCGGGCAGCCCTGTTCCGGTGTCTACTCGGCAACTGCCCTTGCACCCACGGCGGCGGAAGCCGATGCCCTGGCCACCGCCTTTTACGTGATGGGTGGAGCGGCAGCCACGGATTTCTGTCGGCGTTTTCCCGCCTATGCCTGCCTTGTTCTGTCACCCGGAAAAGGGGGAAAGGTCAGGATGGATCGTGAGGGTCTGGCCGACGAAGAGGTCCTGTTCCCGGAACGGGCGAGCGAATAGTCGCTTTTCCCGGATGTTGCTGCCGTTTCACAGCCAACGCTGTAGCCACAACTCGAACATCATGATGGACCAGAGACGGTAGCTGTGATCGACTACCCGGTTCTGATGTTCGTCCACCAGGCGTCGAATCGCCGCGGCGGAAAAATACTCGAGGCAGGCCGCGTCCCTTGCCAGAATGGAATCCTCCAGACGACCCCGCAACTGGCCGCGAAACCATTCACCGATGGGAACGCCAAATCCCATTTTGGGGCGATTCCAGATTCGGTCGGGCAGCTGGTCTCCAAAAGCCTGCCTCAAAAGCCATTTCCCCCGGCCGCCACGAAACTTGTACCGGAGCGGTAATGAAATCGCGAATTCAACCAGCCGGTGATCCAGGAATGGCTGGCGGGCCTCGAGGCTGTTCCCCATCGAAGCGATGTCGACCTTGGTGTTCAGGTCGCAGGGCAGGTAGGTCTGAAGGTCGGTGATCGACAGGGCGGTCACCGAATCGCGGTCCCGGAGCGGGGCAGAGTGCTTTTCCAGGAACCAGAGCGGATCAAAACCGGCAAGCAGATTTTTGCTGGGTTCATTGAACAGTTCATTTCTTCTTTGGTCATTAAATATCGAAATCCAGTCGCAGTATCGCCGCAGGGGTGAAAGGCTGAGTGCATGGCTGAACCGTTTCAGTTGCCGGATTCTGCTTTTTTGACGGGAGCTGGACGGGATCCTTTGCCAGAAGCCGGCCGCGAGGAATTGTCGCAGGGGCCCCAGGCGATCAATCCGTTCCGCCAGGCGAACCGCCCGGTACCGATCGTAACCGGCAAAGAGTTCATCGCCACCATCTCCGCTCAGCGCTACGGTGACATGTTCCCGGGTCAGGCGGGAGACGTACCAGGTGGGGATCGCTGAACTGTCTGCAAATGGCTCGTCGTAGTGCTCAACCAGATCGTCGAGCACCGCTTCGGCATCCGGCGTGACGGTAAAGCTGTGATGCTCCGTCCCGAGGTGCTCGGAGACCTGCCTGGCAAAAGCGGACTCATCGAATTCGGGGATGGGGAACCCAATGCTGAAAGATTTTACTTTTTCCGCACTCTGTTTCACCATGGCCGCGATCACCAGTGACGAGTCGACCCCACCCGAGAGAAAAGCCCCCAAGGGTACATCGCTCTGCATTCTGAGCCGGATGGACGACTCGAACAGTTCCCGCAAACCCTCCACGGCCTCCTTTTCGGAGAGTTCCCTGTTTTCGGTGAAGGATGGATTCCAGTACCTCTCGACCCGCAGCTTTCCCTTTTCGAAGACTCCAAAATGACCGGGAGAGAGTTTGTGGAATCCTTTCAGGATCGAGTTGGGATGGGGAACGTACTGGTATACCAGGTATTCGTCGATGGAGCGGTGGTTGATTTCTCGTGGCAGCCCGGGAACCTGCAATAGGCTTTTCAATTCGCTGGCAAAAAGAAAACGGTCCCCTTCGTTTCGATAGACCAGTGGTTTCTGTCCAAGCCGGTCCCGACCGATGACCAGTCTCTGTTTCTGGGCATCCCAGATGGCAATGCCAAAGAACCCGTTCAGTTTTTCGAAACAGGCGGGCCCGAGGTCCTCGTAAAGGTGGACAATGGTTTCCGAATCGCCCTCGGAACGAAACCGGTGCCCTTTGCGTAACAGGTCCTGCCGCAGTTCCCGGTAGTTGAAGATTTCCCCGTTAAACACAACGTGGATGGTGTTGTCTTCGTTGCTGATCGGCTGCTGGCCGCTCTGAAGATCAATGATCGAGAGCCGGCGAAACCCGAGGGCCACTCCACTTCCAGGGTCCCGTTTTTCGGATGTTTCACCCGGAAGGTTGAACCCGGGAGCGGTTTCCAGGTACATGCCCTCGTCATCCGGTCCACGATGCTCCAGCACTGCGGTCATCCTGGCCAGCGTCGCGGACGAGATGCTTTTCTCGGAGTTCGCCCAGATCGCTCCCGTAATTCCGCACATTTACCTGCTCAGGCTGGTTTTGAAAGCTAGCGTCGCCAGCACAGACACACTTCCATTTTATACAGGATTTCCCAACGCAAGCATCACTTGCCTGAAAAGTCCGCGGTTCCTATACTCCGCCGCTTGAAAAGTCGCCTGATGGGAACTCGGTGTTTCCCTCCGGTCGGGCTTTGGAGGACCTGACGCAGCTGGAATGAGCAACCGCGGACAAATCGAAGCGAGACGGATTTGCCGGAATTCGGCGCACGCTACCGCTGCGCCCGGTCGCAGACAGGCCTGGACTTTGTTGGTCCTCTGCTTGGTGCCTGTCGCTTTGCCCTTTAGCATCGGCAATTCCGCTGACGGGCAACAGATAAATTCGATCGTGGAATCGAAAGAACTGCCAATTTCGGTTTCCGCCAACCAGGCAGCGCGCTGGAAACAGGGTGATTACGATGTCTGGCATCTGAAAGACCAGGTCGTCGTTGCACAAGGCAAAACGTCCATTCGTTCCCATGAGGCGGTTGTCTGGTATGAACGGGCTGACAGTGTGATGGGACTGCCGGCCAAGCTGATCCTGTACGCCGAGGGTCGACGGTCCGAAGCGATTCTCAATTCGGGCGTGTTGCCGGGCCGTGGTGCAAACGAACCATCGGGCGTCATCATCGAGCGGTCGCGACCGGGACAGGCTCACCAGGTGACGGGCCAGGCGACCGATCGCCAGGAGAGCAACCAGTGGTTGGGAAGGTTCTACTCCGACTTCGGGGTGCAGTTCAATACGCCCATCGTGGGTCCTTCTCCCTCAAAAACGCCGCTGATTTTCACACGTGGCCTGGCGGCACGTAAACAGGAATCCCTGGAAAACGGAGTTGCAGCGGTTCAATTCCAACAGCCGATTCAGCCGCGGCTGGCTGCTCCGCAGAATGTTGCGCCCTCTGTGCCACAGCAGCGGTTGACGCCGACCCGTATCGACTTCAAGCCCCGCTCCCGGAACCCGTTGAATGTCCGGTCTTTTCCCTCTCCAGACGGCAACGAAAATATTGTGCTCTATTCGGGAGGTGTCCGGGTCACGATCGAGGGACAGGAAGTGAGCCAGCTGCAGGGGCCGGCCAATCCGGGGGCACGGCCGTCAGGTCGTGTGGTGATCGAGGCGGATACGGTGATTGCCTGGACCAATCCCCTGCGGCAGTTAATGGAAAACCGGGTCGACGATTCCGCAAAACGCTGGGAGGTCTACCTGGAAGGCAATATTGTCTTTTCGACTGACGACCGGGTCATCTATGCCGACCGGATGTACTACGATGTGCAACAGAAACGGGGAACGATTCTGCAGGCGGAAATGTATACCCGTCTGCCGGCCTACGAAGGAATGTTGCGGCTCAAGGCGGATGTTCTGCAACAGATCGATGAAAACAACGCGCGGGCCTACGGCACCGCGATCACCTCCAGCCGGATCGGTGTCCCCCGTTACTGGCTGCAATCGGAAGTTGTTGACCTGGCTCGCCGGCCCCGCCTGGATTTCAATGAATTCGGTCAGCTGGACTACGATCCCCAGACCGGCCAGCCCCGGACGGAATGGACCTATGAAGGGACCAGCCGAAACAACTTCCTGTACGTCCTCGGTGCGCCGCTGCTGTTCTGGCCCAATCTCAACGGAAACTCCGACCAGAGCTCCTATTACCTGTCCGGTCTGGCCGTAAAGAATGACAACGTTTTCGGTTTTCAGACCTACACCCGTTGGAACGCCTACCAGCTGTTCGGGATACGCCGACCGCCGGACAATACACGCTGGGACCTGAACCTTGACTACCTGTCCGAGCGGGGCCTCGGCCTGGGAACCCGCGGGGACTACGACCTGAAGGACCCTTACGGGTTCCGGACCCTGAACAAGGGGCGGTTCGAGGCCTGGGGAATTTATGACAATGGACTGGATAACCTGGGACGGGGGCGCCGAACCCTGGTCCCGGAAAAAGAACTTCGCGGTCGCGTTTTCTGGCAACATCGAACACGCTATGCCAACGGTTTTGAACTCATCGGTGAAACCGGACTGGTTTCCGATCGGAATTTTCTTGAGCAGTACCGCGAGCGGGAATGGGACCAGCAGAAGGATCACGTCAACCGGATCCAATTGAAAAAACTGCTGGAGGACCAGTCGTTCAACGTTTCGGCCAGCTACCGGACCAGCGAATTCTTCACCCAAACCAACCAGCTGCCGGCGATCAACCATTTCGTGCTGGGGCGTTCCCTTTTCGGCAATCGTGCCACCTGGTCTTCCAGTTCCCAGGTGGGCTACTACAACCTGGAGATTGCCGATGCTCCACTGGATCCGGTGGATGCCTCGACATTTGATCCACTGGCCTGGGAGGTGGCCCGTGAGGGTGTGATTGCAGGAACCCGCAACGAAATCTCCGTACCCATCCAGGCTGGCCCGGTCCGACTGGCTCCCTACCTCCTGGGAGAAGCGATCCATTACGGAGAGGACGTACTGGGCAACGATCGCGATCGCCTGTTTGGCCAGGGGGGAATCCGTTTCAGCCTGCCCATGGTGAGTATCCAGCCTCAGGTCCAAAGCGAACTGCTGAACGTCAACGGAGTGGCCCACAAGGTTGAGTGGGAGGGCGATCTTTTCTTCGCCGAATCGACGGCCGACTTGAGGGATTTTCCTCTTTACCACCTTCTCGACGACGATGCGCAGGAACATTTTCGTCGCCGCTTCCTCTTCAGTTCGTTTGGGGGTACCTTCGGGGACGATGTCCCGTTTCGGTTTGACGAAAGGGACTTTGCCTTTCGCTCTGGCATGCAATCCAATGTAACAGCGGCCTCAACGGAGATTGTTGACGACCTGTTCGCGGCACGAATCGGCGTCAACCAGCGCTGGCAAACCAAGAGAGGTCCACTGGGCAATCAGAAAATCGTTGACTGGATCGTACTGGACATCCAGGGAACCCTGTTCCCCAAAGAGAACCGGGACAATCATGGCGAAATGATCGGGATGCTGAACTACGACTTCCGCTGGCACTTGGGAGATCGCCTGACAATCCTCTCCGACGGTTATGCGGATGTCTTCAGCCAGGGATTGAAAACGATCAGCCTCGGGGCAAGGCTTAACCGGCCCGAGGTGGGAAATGTTTTTGTCGGATTTCGAAGTATCGAGGGACCCATCAGTGCCAACGTCCTCAATGCGCAGATCAACCACCGACTTGCTGACAAGTGGGCCATGACTCTGGGCACGAGTATCGACTTTGCCAGTTCAGGCAACCTCGGCCAGCGATTTGCAATCTCCCGAATCGGCGAGTCCGCGATCATCCGGGCGGGGGTCAACGTGGATGTGAGTCGCGGGACCACCGGTTTCAATTTTCTCATCCTGCCCCGGTTCGTTCCCGGCAAGGCTCTCCGGCGATCCATCGGGGTGGATATCCCGGCTCTCGGTGCCCGTGGGATCGAGTAGCGGATGCCTAGCGACGTTTGGGCTGGATACTCAGAATCACGCTTTCGTTTTCGGTGTCGGGCATGGGGTAGGTAACCGCCTTTCGCAGTTCCAGGTCACGCAACAGGCCCTTGTGCCTGGCTTCGTTGCGTTCCTCCACCCAGCGGGGGCCCTTGATTGCCAGGATCCGCCCGATGGATTGCCACTCGTGTTCGAACCAGAACAGGATTTTCCAAAGCGGACCCACGGCGCGGCAGAACAGGGTATCAAAACCGTAGTCCTGCAGAGCGGCCTCAGCCCGACCCTCGAAAAAGGTCATGTCCAGTCCGAGTTCGACCACGATGCCCTGCACGGCACGAGCCTTTTTGACAACCGATTCCGCGAGCCCTATGGTCAGGTCCGGCCTGAGAATGGCAAGGGGAATGCCGGGTACCCCACCGCCGGTACCGACGTCCAACACGGTTTCCTCTTCTTCCAGCAACCCGGCCAGTTCCAGGGTGTCGATCAGATCACGGGAGACGAACTTGTCCCACGAGGTATGCCGTGTCAGGTTCAGCTTGTCATTCCATTCCCAGAGCATTCCACAGTATTCAGTGAGCTGGGACAGTTGCCGGTCGTCCAGAGAATCGTAACGGGACGGGACTCCGTATTTTTCAAGAGCTTCTTCCAGGGTTTTTGATTCTTCCATCAGGCGAGGATCTCTTTCACCACCCGCGCCGGCTCGACTCCTGTCAATTTCTGATCGAGTCCCTGGTAGCGGAATGTCAGTCGGTTGTGGTCAATTCCCATCCGGTTGAGGATGGTGGCATTAAAGTCCCGGATGTGGACCGGGTTTTCCAGGATGTTGTAGCAATAGTCGTCCGTCTTGCCGTACTCGACGCCACCCCGGATACCCCCTCCCGACATCCACATGGTGAAACAGCGACCGTGATGATCACGACCATGATTGTCCTTGGTCAGTTTGCCCTGGGAATAGATGGTGCGACCGAATTCACCCCCCCAGATTACGAGCGTGTCATCCAGCATACCCCGCTGCTTGAGGTCCTGAACCAGCGCTGCGCTCGGCTGGTCGATGGTATTGCATTGTCCCCGAATCAGCTTGGGAAGGCTGCCATGCTGGTCCCAGCCCCGGTGAAAAAGCTGCATGAAGGGGATACCACGCTCGGCCATCCTGCGGGCGATGATGCAGTTGCGGGCAAAGGTCCCCGGCTTTTTCGAGTCGGGACCGTACATGTCAAAGATGTATTCCGGTTCGTTGGCCAGGTCCATCAGTTCGGGAACGCTTTTCTGCATCCGGAACGCCATCTCGTACTGGGCGATCCGGGTTTGGGTTTCGGGATCGAGGAATTGGTCGTAGTGCTGCTGATTGATGTCACGGATCCGGTCCAGCATTCGCCGTCGCATGGCCCGGTCGACTCCATTCGGGTTTTTGAGGTACAGAACGGGATCGCTACCGCTTCGCATTTTGACTCCCTGGTGCTTGGACGGGAGAAATCCACTCGACCAGAGTCGTTCATAGAGAGCCTGCTTTTGTCCCGGACCCCGGGAGATCATGACCACGTAGGCGGGAAAGTTGTCATTGGGGCTGCCCAGGCCGTAACTGACCCAGGAGCCAAGACTGGCCTTGCCTGGCTGCTGGACTCCCGTGTTGATAAACGTAATTGCGGGGTCGTGGTTGATCGCTTCGGTATGAACTGATTTGACGATGGCAAGATCGTCCACGATTTTCGCCGTGTGGGGCAGGATTTCACTGACGTAGGTACCGTTTTGTCCGAACTGGCCGAACTTGAACATGGGCGCTACGCAGGGAAAGCTCTTTTGCCCGGAGGTCATTCCGGTGATCCGCTGGCCATTGCGAATCGAGTCGGGCAATTCCTGTCCATGAATTTTTCGCAGTGCCGGTTTGTAATCCCAGGTATCAATGTGAGAGGGGCCGCCACACATGAACAGGTAGATCACGCTCTTGGCTTTCCTCTCAAAATGCGGCAGCTCTGGCAAGCCGGGCGTTGTTTTGCCACCCGGAAAGTCCGTGGAGCTGGCTGCAGCGGGTCCGGAATCCGATGCGACCACCGATGTTGCAGCCGGCCCCATCAGGGAAGCCAGGGCAGCGGCACCGATCGGCTTGGAGGCGTCCGCCAGGAGTTGGCGGCGGGTGACCGCCTGTCGCAAGGCGTCCAGGTCCTGTTGCTCAAATTCATTCATAGATGGTTCTCGGGGGTTCTTAACCGCGGGTCAGCGATTCGTCCAGGTTCATGATAATGCCGGTGACAATGGTCATGGCTGCATGGGCTGCCGCGTCCAGGGATTCGTCCCGTTTCATCTCGCCGGTGGTCAAAAGTTTTTTCGCCTCTTCCAGGTTTTCGCTGAAGAATTTCTGCTCTTCAGCGAACGTCTGCAGCAGCAGTTTCAATGATTGGGGGCTGGGCTGCACGCCTGCCACCCGCCGGTAAGCTTTGACAATTTTCGCCTTGGTTTCGGTTGCTGACTTGTCCAGCAGTACCCGCTGGGCGAGGAACCGGGCAGCTTCCACAAACTGTTCGTCATTCAGGGTCACCAGGGCCTGCAGCGGGGTATTGGTCTTGGCACGGCGGATCACGCATTTTTCCCGCGAGGGAGTACCAAACAGGGACATGCTTGGCATCGGTGCACTGCGACGCCAGTAGATATACATGCTTTTACGATAGAGTTTTTCACCACTGTCCCGTTTGAATCGCAGGCCTCCATTGAGGCTGACCTCGTTCCAGAGACCGGGTGGCTGATAGGGTTTGACACTGGGGCCACCCAGATCCTTGTTCAAAAGTCCGGCTGAGGCGAGGGCACCGTCCCGGATGAATTCACCCATCAGGCGAAATCGGGAACCCCGGCTCAACAGTTCATTGCGGGGATCCCGGGCGATCTTCTCCGGCGACGCCGCCGAGGATTGGCGGTAGGTTGCCGACATCACGATTGATTTGAGGGTCAGCTTGATATTCCACCCGCTCTCCACAAAATCCGTAGCCAGGTGATCCAGCAATTCGGGGTGGCTCGGAGCGAGGCCTTGGGTTCCAAAGTCCTCTGCAGTTTCGACCAGTCCCCGTCCGAACAGCATCTGCCAGTAACGATTGACAGTCACCCGCGCGGTGAGCGGGTTTTCCGGATCGACGATCCAGCGGGCCAGGCCGAGACGGTTGGATGGCAGCCCTTTTTTCATCGGTGGCAGGAACGCCGGTGTTCCGGGTTGAATGACCTCGTCTTTTTTCGGAGAAGCATAGTGTCCCCGATCGAGGATGTAGGTCATCCGCGGTTTGGGCATTTCCTGCATGACCATCACCGTGGTCAGCGGCTTGGCAAGTTCGGTTTGACGTTTCTGGTTCGCGGCAATCTGGCGAGTCAAATCGGGCGCCTGTTTGTCGATGGTGCCGAAATAATAATCCCGCAGGGACTGCACCTGCGCGGGGGAACGTTTGGCAGGGTCGAGCACCAGAAGTTGCTGCAGGCCATCGTTGCCAGCCAGTGTTTTGACTTCGGCCTCGCTGAGATTGCGGTTGTAGACCCGCAAGTCATCCAGCAGGCCTTTCAGGGGCGCCGAACGATGCCGCTGACCAACGAGAAATGGAGCGTCGGTAATCGTGGTGCCCGTCAGCCCGTTCTGCTGAATGTCCCACGCCTGGTTCACTCCGTCATAGTAGATTTTGACACCGGCCGCTTTTCCTGAACCGTCGTAGGTCAAACAGAGGTGTTGCCACTGGTTCTCCTTGATTTTCTGCTTGCAGCGGACCTTCAAGGCATTTCCGGGCCAGCTGTTGATCAGGTGGAACTCCATGTGTCCTCCCGAAATCAGGAAATCATAGCCGCGAAAATTGCCTCCATTGGTCATTTTGGAAAAGACGGCGCCATCCTTGCGGTTCCACTTGATCCAGGCGGCAAGCGTAAATTGGGAATCCTTTTCAAAACTGTTCACCGGGCCGAAATCAATGTGGCTGCCTCCGTCAAGTTCGATGGCCTTGCCGATCTTGCCCGGCTGGAACAGCTGTTTTCCACGAATGGTTCCTTTACGTTTGCCGTCCACCGAATCGGAAACGGTCTTGCCCTTTTTTTCATCCAGGGTCCAGTGAAACCCGAGTCCACCGGGCATCTTCTGTTCGGTGCGGTTCCGCGCGGCTTCGACCGTCCACTGCTGGAACTTCGACTCTTGGTTCTTTTTGTGATCGGCCAGTTTCTTTTGGAGATCCGCCACCAGCTGTTTCAGTTTTTCCGCTTCCGGAAAATTGGCCTCGTTGGGGACCTGGACGGTGGGCGTCTGGTTGCCGCCCCGGGTTTGCATGCCGGGGTCAGTAGTCTGATTGAAGAAAGCAAAGAACTGGTAGTATTCCTTTTGTGTGATCGGATCGTATTTGTGCGAATGACATTGTCCGCATTCCATGGTCAGGCCGAGCCAGACGGTAGCGGTTGTCTTGACACGGTCCACGACATACTCCACCCGGTATTCCTCGGCTATTGCTCCCCCTTCGTCGGTGGTGCCATGGTTGCGGTTGAAAGCCGAAGCGACCCGGTCCTGCCAGGTGGCCTCGGGAAGCAGGTCGCCTGCCAGCTGCTTGATCGTAAACTGATCAAAGGGCATGTTGTCGTTGTAGGCCTTGATGACCCAGTCGCGCCAGGCCCACATGTCCCTCCGCCCGTCTGCATGAAACACGCTGGTGTCACCGTACCTTGCGGCGTCCAGCCAGTTGAGCGTCATTCGTTCGCCAAACGCACGGGAGGCCAACAGGCGATCCACCACTTTCTCGTAAGCGTCGGGACTTTTGTCTCCGGCAAAAGCGTCGATTTCAGCAAGTGTGGGGGGTAAGCCGGTCAGGTCATAGGTCACGCGACGGATCAGCCGTTCCCTGTCCGCTTCGCTGTTGGGTTGAAGCCCGGCGGCCAACAACCGTTGCAACACGTAACGGTCAATGTCATTCCGAATCCACGATTCATGCTTCCCGGGCGACGCCGGTGGTTTCCTTTTGGCTGGTTGGTCAAAGGACCAATGACTTTCAAATCCCGCACCTGATTGGACCCAGCCGCTGATCAGGGCCTTCTCGGCAGGCTTCAGCTCCCGGTGGGAAGAACGGGGGGGCATCTGGAAATCCTCATCCGGGGAGAGAATTCTCTCCAGCCCTTCCCCCTTTTCGTCACCGAATGCCGACTGGATACCCGCCGCCTGGTCGAGGCGGAGATCCGCTTCCCGGTGTTCCGCGTCGGGGCCATGGCACTGGAGACAGTTGGTGGAGAGGATCGGCCGGATATCACGTGTAAAACTGATCGTGTCGTCTGCCATGCCGGATTGGCTCACCAGCAGGTTAACGAGGAACAGCGGGACCAGGGATCGATAATTCATGGGAGCTTCGGTTTGAGAACAGGACTCGGCTTTGGCAGCCGCCGTCAGAAAATCGTATCGCTCGGTGAGTGAGTCATTGGTTTTTTCGACGACATTTCCATTTTAATCAAAAACGGATTCGGGAACCTACCCATGACGGCCAGCTGGGAAAGGAAGTTCCAAAATGGGAGCATTCCATCCGCTTTTCCCCGGATTTCAACCAGGCTCCCCACGCCGGCATCTTCGAGGGTGCCCCGGATCAGCCTGCCACGGGTGTCCCTGCATAAGAGTCGGCAGACCGGTGAAAGCCGGTCCGGTTTTCCCGACCCTGCCTGGTATCCGCTGCCAAAGCAGGGGGCGGCGGCCTGCGGCACTTTCAGACAGATTGCAAAAAAGGTTAATCGATTGCGTTAAAATGCGGGGAGAGGCAGTCCCAAACGAGACACGCAATGATGTTGTTCCGGAATTTCTCCAATTGTTTTTCAGCTGTTCTGGCAGCTGGTTTGTTCTGTCTGAATCCTCCCGGCACACTGGCTGCCCGTGAGTCGGTTGCCGAGAAAGCACCGGCTAACGCTGTCCATCCGAATATCGTGATCGTGATGACTGACGACCAGGGATATCCGGAACTTTCGGCCCATGGAAATCCTGTCCTGCAAACACCTCACCTCGACAATCTGCATTCCCGCAGTCTGCGTTTGACCGACTTTCACGTCGCTCCCATGTGTGCACCCACACGGGGGCAGTTGTTGACTGGGCTCGACGCAGCCATCAACGGCTGCATCAATGTGAGCAGCGGCCGGGCCCTGTTGCGGGCTGAAATACCGACCATGGGCAATCTCTTTGGAGAGGCCGGGTATCGTTGTGGAATCTTCGGCAAATGGCATTTGGGTGCCAACTATCCCTACCGACCGCAGGATCGGGGATTTGATCGAAGTGTCTGGTTCCCTTCGTCTCATATCGGGTCGGTGCCCGATGCGTGGGGGAACGACTACTTTGACGACATTTACATTACCGACGGGAAACCGATGCAGTACAAGGGCTATTGCGCCGATGTGTTCTTCAGCGAGGCCATGAAATTCATGAAGGCGGCGGCAAAAAACGGCCGGCCGTTTCTCAGCTACATCGCAACCAATACCCCGCATGGACCGCTGATTGCTCCGGAAGCGGATCGACGGGCACTGGAAAAAACTCTGTCGCTGCCCCGTTTTGCATCTCTTGCACCTGGCATCAGAAAACGCCTGGCCCAATACCTGGGGATGGTTCGTAACGTTGATGCCAACATGGGAAGACTGGGCGATTTCCTGCAAGCCGAGGGCCTGATGGAAAACACCATCCTGGTCTTTCTCACCGACAACGGCAGCACGCACGGTCCGCGATACTACAATGCCGGCATGCGGGGCCAGAAAACGGAACTGTGGGAAGGGGGCCATCGGGTTCCCTGCCTGATCAGCTGGCCCGGTGGAAAGCTGGCACGGCCGGGGGATGTGGATGGATTGACCCAGGTGCAGGATTTACTGCCTACCCTGCTGGAATTGAGTGGCG
Source organism: Planctomycetota bacterium (assembly GCA_036336715.1). GTDB lineage: Bacteria > Planctomycetota > Planctomycetia > Pirellulales > Pirellulaceae > JABAAE01. The sequence continues at coordinate 13,693 of JAYZFP010000143.1, read as the reverse complement.
TTCCTGCACCGTCCGGACCTGCGGCCGGCCATCGCTTCAGCGGCATCAGTCTGGCGGGAGCCCTTCGCGGGCAGACAGCAGTTTCCGCAGATCGCACGCTGATTATCAACTATTCACGCATGCCCAATTTCGTGAATTACCCGACTCCTTTTGCCCAGTCCATCATGAAACGAAACCAGGCAGCCGTTCTCTGGAAACGATGGAGATTGCTGGAAGATCGAGAACTCTACAACCTCGACCAGGATCCGTTGCAACAGAAAAACGTGATCGGCGAACACCCGGATGTGGTGCGGAGGATGCGCGGTGAGTTGGACCGCTGGTGGAAAATCGTCGGGCCGCGGGCGAATGAGCCCCAGCGAATTGTCATTGGCAGTGATCGTGAAAACCCGACGCGACTGACCGGGTGTGAGTGGCTGGATGTATTTATTGACCAACAGAGGCAGGTTCGCAGGGGGGAGCAAAAGTCGGGCTATTGGCTGTTGCAGGTTGCCAGGGCGGGCGAGTATGAATTCGAGTTGAGACGTTGGCCCCGGGACGCCGGGTATCCCATATCCGGGGCGGATCCCCAAGGGGCGGGCAAAGCCCTCCCGATTACATCTGCGGCATTTTACCTGAGCGATCACCATCATCTGCCCATCGGGCAGAAACGCCCCTACGGTTTCGAGGGACTCACTCAACCGGTGAAACCGGGTGATGTCTCGGTTACCTTTTCCGCAAAGTTGAAGCCGGGCCCTGTCGCTCTGCATACCTGGTTTCGCGGGCCCGATACCATTTTGAGCGCCTATTATGTGATCGTCCGGCGAAAACCGACTTCTCCCCAGTCGGATCCGCCAGTTGTCGAAAAATGAATGCCCGGGCGATCCGTGGTTAACGCACCCGGTCTTGGCTGGCGGTTGCCTCGAAGATCTTCATGACATCTTTGTCCGACTGCAGGATAAAACGTCTGAACCTGGGGTAAAATTCATCCAGCGGGATTCCCATGTGCTTTTCAAAGGCAGCTGATTTACCGAGCCGGGGGATGTCCTGGTACCAGGTTTTCAGAACGGTGACCTCATCGACCCCGAGGCCATGGATCAGGTAGGCGGTTGCCCAGGCGCCCAGCATGTAGTAAATCTGCGGAGCCTGGCCGCTGTCCCAGTAGCTCTCGTCCTGCAGTTGCCAGTCTTTGTTCCTGGTGAGGAATTCGTTGATTCCCGGCCTGCCGATGTTGCCTCCCGACTTTCTCAGTTCCAGCAGGTAGGCTCTCGAATCGACCAGCCCGAGGTTGTCCATGAAACGGGCTGAACTGTAGCTTGCCATGCCCTCGGCAATCCAGGAAGGGATGTTTTTTTCAGAATCCCTTTTGAGCCGGGTATCACAGTGGGCCATCTGGAAGACATGGTGATACTCGTGCAACGCTCCCCAGGTGTTCTCCAGCGGGTCCTTTTCCCGGCCTTTGGCGTTGGTGGTTACATCTTCGTAGAGCTTGGGCGGGTCCTGGGTCCAGGTCAAACCTCCCTCAGCCTTTCCGGAAAGCACCGCCTCGATTTCGTCCAGCACGTTGGGGCGCCGGAGGTATTCCTCGATCTGCTTTTCCGCTGGGATCTCCGATTGGGGGTCCACCCGGCTCGCAGCTCTCTGCCGGTAGATTTTTCGCACACTCGCCTCACTGTCCGGTCCCAGCAGGTAGACATGGTAGGGTCCGTAATTCCCAAAATACTCGATGGCGTAATCCAGTCCCCGGCGGTAATGGCGGACCAGCTTGCCATCGGTATTCAGGCCGGCGGCCACATGAATGACCGGGGCAATCCTGGAAGTCCTGTCCCGGCCATCGAGTGTCTTTTCTTCGGCTGGCTTGTCATCGGCGGCGGTTACCAGCGGACAGGCTACCAGGAAAAAAAAGATGCCAAGCGAATCGAAACCTGAAAATTTTTGCATGGATTTTTCCTCATTCAGTCCAGCCGGGGGGAAACGCTTTGACAGGGCTTTCCGCTCACCGCTTGTATCGGGACCGAAAATGGCCTGGTACCCGTTTTCCCTGCATCGAAACGATGTCATGCGAACCTGAAAGGTCAGGCAAGTCAAGCGGCCTCCCCTCTCGGGCGGTTTCTGAAAGTTCTGCAATCCCAAGGATTGAGGACGACCGTCTCCGAACCTCCCTGGTCGGGTGAGGTTGTTTGCAGAGAATGCTTTTGAACCCGCGAAAACGGGAGGTTTGATCCCGCAAACCCTCAAGGGCCGTGAAGGGCCGCAGTTAATTACGGTTAGACGAGGCTGGTCCGTTCATTTCTTACGGCTGAAACGCTCGCTCCATGACCTCCCTTTTGAAACGAACGCCCAACGGACTCTACTGTGAGCAGGGCAATTTTTATGTCGATCCCTGGCGACCGGTGGAGCGGGCTGTCCTGACCCATGCCCATGCGGACCATGCACGACCCGGGAGCGGCAGTTACCTGGCCGCGACGCCGGGGAGAAACGTCCTGCGTGCGCGGTTTGGCAGCGATGCCAATTGTTCTTTTCTAAATTACGGAGATCCGATCCAGCTGGGTGGCGTGCAGGTCACTCTTTACCCGGCAGGGCACATTCTCGGTTCGGCCCAGGTGGCGATCGAACGCAAAGGCGAGATCGTGGTTGTCTCGGGAGATTACAAGCGGGAAAAGGACCCGACCTGCGAAGAATTTGTTCCGATCCGCTGTCAGACGCTGGTCACCGAGTCTACTTTTGGCCTGCCCGTTTTTCACTGGCAGCCAGCAACGCTTGTCCTGGAACAGATCAACCGTTGGTGGCAGAGGAACAGGGAGCAGGGCAGGGGCACTCTCCTGTTGGCCTATTCACTTGGCAAAGCCCAAAGACTGCTGGCTGGCCTGAATACCGACCTGGGGCCGATTTTGACCCACGGCGCCGTTGAGAAACTTTGTACCGCCTACCGGATGAGCGGGGTGCGTCTGCCCGAAACGATGCGGGTAAGCGACTGTGAACGGGGCGGTGACTACAGTGGATCGTTGATCCTGGCCCCGCCGTCAGCTGTGGGCACTCGCTGGATGAGAAGACTGGGGAAGGTCAGTACCGGAATGGCCTCCGGCTGGATGCAGGTCCGAGGTACCCGGCGTCGGCGGGCCGTGGATCGTGGCTTTGTACTTTCCGACCATGCTGATTGGAGCGGTCTGTTGCGGACAATCCGGGAGTCTGCCGCCGAGGAGGTCTGGGTCACGCATGGCTACAGCGAAATCATGTGCCGTTTCCTCGAAGAAAAGGGCTACCGGGTACGCAGCGTGGATACGGAGTTCGCTGGCGAAAGCCCGGGGGAAGAAAGTGGTGAAAAAGTCGAAGAATCGCTCGAGCCAGTGGATGGGCAAACAGAGGTTGCCGAACAGAGGGAGCTCCCATGATTGAATTCACCGAGCTTTACCTGCGGCTCGATGCGACCACCCGGACCAGTGAGAAGGTTGCAGCGCTAGAAAGGTACTTCAAGAGGGCTGAGCCCGCGGACGCCGTGTGGGCAATCCACTTCCTGATGGGCCGCCGGCTCAAACGCCTGGTACCGATCCGCGAACTGGCAGGTTGGGCTTCTGCATTGGCAAAAATCGAACCCTGGTTGTTTGAGGAGTGTTATGAACGGGTGGGTGACCTTGCGGAAACCGTTTCCCTGCTGGTGCCTCCCGGCAGGGGAGGGCAACCCCCCGCGCTTCAAGCGCTGGTCGAAGACAACCTCCAGCGGTTACCCTCGCTGGATGATCGCGAAAAAAGAAAGTCGATCGAGTCGCTGTGGTCCCGAATGGAACCTGCGATGATCTTCGTGCTTGGAAAAATGATTACCGGTGGTTTCCGCGTGGGTGTTTCGAAAAACCTGGTGATCCGCGCTTTGGCGTCCCAAACGGGACTCGACCGGGCCACCGTGGCTCACCGGTTGATGGGTGCCTGGGAGCCGACAGCCGACTTTTACCATCGGCTGGTCAGCCCCGAAGACCCGGGAGACCAGGTCAGCAGACCTTACCCTTTTTTGCTGGCCAATCCACTGCAGCAACCGGTGGAGAACCTTGGACGGTTCGAAGATTGGCAGGTGGAATGGAAATGGGACGGGATCCGGGCCCAGCTGATCAAACGCGAGGACCAGATCTTCATCTGGTCGCGAGGGGAGGAAATGATCACGGATCAGTTTCCCGAGGTCTCTTCGGCCGCCGCAGCACTTCCCGGTGACCTGGTACTGGATGGAGAGCTGGTGGCCTGGGATGCCAGCGAGCATCGACCGCTGCCATTCAGCCAGATGCAGCGCCGCCTTGGTCGCAAACGACTGAGCCGAAAACTGCTCGATGAAGTTCCAGTCGTGATGCTGGTCTTTGATCAGTTGGAATCCTCTGCTGCCGATCTGCGGTCCCGTCCGCTGGAGGAACGGCAGGAACTCCTGAAAAAGTACATGAAGGTGGCAGGAAACCGCTCGATTTTTCTCCCCCCACCGGTAGAGGCAAGTGATTGGAACTCTGCGGCGGTCTGTCGGCAGCAGAACCGACTGCTGCGGACGGAGGGCCTGATGTTGAAAAGGAAGGCCTCGGAATACCGGGTGGGCCGACCGAGTGGGGACTGGTGGAAATGGAAGGTGGATCCCCTGACTGTTGACGCGGTCATGATCTATGCGCAAAGAGGACATGGACGGAGGGCAAGTCTGTATTCGGATTACACGTTTGCGGTCTGGAACAGGGAAGAGCTGGTACCGATTGCCAAAGCCTATTCCGGCCTCACCGATGCGCAACTCGGGGAGGTAGATGCCTTCATTCGCAGGAACATCATCGACCGTTTCGGTCCGGTCCGCAGCGTGACTCCAAGCTTGGTGTTTGAACTGGCGTTTGAGAAAATCCACAAATCGGCTCGGCACAAATCGGGCATCGCCCTTCGCTTTCCCAGGATTCGTCGCTGGCGGCAGGACAAGAATCCGGATCAGGCAGATCACCTGCAGACCCTGCTGGAGATGGCGGATGACGAGTAAAGCAACATCCCAGGAACCGGCAGTCAGGATTCCAGGCGGCACACGCCAGGTGACCCCGTCCGGCGTGCGGCTTGTACGGGATTGGATGAAATCCAAAAACCGCAACCCGTTTCCCTTTCAGCGGGCCACCTGGAAAGCCATTCTTTCGGGACACAGTGGTTTGCTGCATAGTCCGACCGGCACCGGGAAAACGCTGGCCATCTGGTTGGGGGCGTTGGCCGACTGGATCAACGGTCAGGCTGATCAGCAGCAGTGGCGAACGCACAAGAGGCCCACGCGGCAGAAGGCGGTTCCCCTCCAGGTTCTCTGGATCACCCCCCTGCGGGCCCTGGCAGCGGACACCCTGGCAGCGCTGGAAGAACCGGTCGGGGAACTGGGGCTCCCCTGGCGGGTGGAACGGCGAACCAGTGATACATCGTCTTCGGTCAAGACGCGTCAACGGGAGCGTCTTCCCAGTTGTCTGGTCACCACTCCCGAGAGCCTTTCACTTCTACTTTCCTATCCCCGCTCGGCGGAAGCATTCTCTACCCTGAAACTGATCGTGGTTGACGAATGGCATGAGCTGATGGGAACCAAGAGGGGGGTGCAGACGGAACTCGGTCTGTCCCGCCTGCGAGGCCTGAATCCACGGGTCATGACCTGGGCGGTTTCTGCCACAATCGGCAATCTTGAAGAAGCGGTCGCGACCGCGCTTGGGAAAAAAACTTATCCGTGTGACCTTCCCCTGGTCAGCTCACCGGCCACGGAAGAAACCAGAGAACCGGCTCCTGTCGTCGGCGGGACGAGGACAGTCATACGGGCTCCTCTGCGGCGAAAATTATCCATCCGGAGCCTGATACCCGAGAGCATTGAGCGGTTTCCCTGGGCGGGCCACATGGGGCTGAAGTCACTGGATGGGGTACTGCAGGCCCTGGAGTCGGTTCAAAGTTCCCTCCTGTTTACCAACACCCGGTCCCAGGCCGAACGCTGGTACGCGGCGCTGCTTCATGCCAGGCCCGAATGGGCGGGCCAACTCGGGCTGCATCACGGCTCGCTCGATCGGGACAAACGGAAATGGGTGGAACAGGAGCTGGATGCCGGACGGCTTCGTTGTGTGGTCTGTACTTCCAGCCTGGACCTTGGTGTCGATTTTTTCCCGGTGGAGCAGGTACTGCAGGTAGGCAGCCCCAAGGGGATCGCAAGGCTGATGCAGCGGGCTGGACGGAGCGGTCACTACCCCGGTGGCAAAAGTCAGCTGGTCTTTGTTCCCACGCATGCCCTGGAACTGGTTGAACTGGCTGCCGCCCGGGACGGGCTGAAACAGAATCGGATCGAGGCCCGGCCCCCTCGGACCGGCTGCCTGGATGTGCTGGCTCAACACGTGGTGACGGTGGCGGCAGGTGGCAACCTGCAACCGCAGCAGCTGTTGGCCGAGGTTCGCCAGACCCACGCGTTTGAATACCTGGAGGATCAGCAGTGGGATTGGGTGATGGATTTTGTCGAACGGGGAGGTGAGAGTCTCAAGGCCTATCCCGATTTCCGCCGGGTCAAACGAACCGATTCCGGGTACCGGGTAGCGGATTCCTCGATCGCACGAAGACACCGAATGAACATCGGTACGATTCCCAGCGACCAGGAGGTGATGGTCCGCTTCCTCAAAGGGGGCAGGCTGGGCACGCTGGAAGAACGGTTTGTCTCCCGGCTCAAGCCAGGCGATCGGTTCACGTTTGCCGGCCGAACGCTGAAGCTGGTGATGTTTCGGGACATGACTGCCTGGGTCCGCAAATCGAGCGGCAAGGTGTCGGCGGTTCCCCGCTGGATGGGTGGACGCCTGCCCCTCTCCAGTGAATTGGCTGAGGCAGTGCGGAATCGACTCGCCGAGGCGAGTCGTGGCGAATTCCGGGGTCCGGAGATGCGTGCCGTTCGTCCCCTGCTCGAGCTGCAAGAAACCTGGTCCCGCATTCCGGACGACCAAACGCTGTTGATTGAAAAAGTCAAAACCCGGGAGGGATTTCACCTGTTCTTTTTCCCTTTCGAAGGACGACTGGTTCACGAGGGGCTGGCTGCCCTGCTGGCCTGGCGGATCAGCCGTTTGCAACCGATCACGTTTGCCACCACCGTGAATGACTATGGGGTGGAATTGCTGTCACCTACCGATCCACCCCTTGAGGAGGCGGTCGAACGGGGCCTGTTTTCCCTGTTGGGCCTGCAGAACCAGATCGAAAAAAGCATGAACGCCACCGAGCTTGACCGAAGGCAGTTTCGTGACATCGCCCGGATCGCGGGCCTCGTTGGTGGCGGTCTTCCGGGCCAGGGAAAGTCGAGCCGACAGCTTCAGGCATCCAGTGATCTTTTTTTTGATGTTTTCCGGGAGTTCGATGCGGGCAACCTGCTGTTGAAACAGGCAAGACGGGAGGTATTGAGTCAGCAACTTGAGCATCGTCGTCTGGAAGCAGCCATGCAGCGGTTGGCATCGGGTGAGATTTTGATCCAGCATCCTCCGAAACCGACTCCCCTCGCCTTTCCAATCCTGGTGGATCGCCTGAGATCCCGTCTCTCCAGCGAAAAACTGGAAGACCGGATTTCGAGAATGACCCGGCAATTCGAAACCTTGGCAAATCAGGATGCCAAAAGGGGGGGAGCATGAGCCGATTGATGTCGACGGAAATCGAAATCGGAATTCAAAGCCAGTTGGTGACCCTCCGTGGGGATGGAACCCTTTACCTGCCCAGGTTCCGGTCGCTGCTGGCCGCTGACTTGCATTTGGGAAAGGATGCTTCGTTTCGGGCGGCCGGTGTGCCGGTGCCCGGGGGGATCGACGAAGTAACGCTGCAGCAGCTTTCCCTTGCATTGCACGAAAGTCGGGCGGAACGTTTGTACGTGCTGGGTGATCTGATTCATGATCGGCACTCGATGACTTCCAGGCTGGTTCGGCAGTTCTGCAGTTGGCGGGAAAGTCACCCGCGGCTGTCGTTGATCCTGGTGCGGGGGAATCATGATCGGCATGTCAGTCGCTTTCCCACCGGCTGGCGTATGGAGACCTGCAGGAGGGCGGTGCTGGGGCCCTTTCACCTGATGCATGAGGTCAGCAGTTCATCGCCGCCAGTGGATTCGATTGAACGGGAGTCGATTGAAGTAGGGGGCCACCTGCATCCGGTTGCCCGGGTCGGCAGGGGGGCCGACCAGATGAGGCTACGCTGTTTCCTGGTCGGTGATCGGCAGGTTGTGCTGCCCGCCCTCGGTCCCTTCAAAGGGGGGATGCCTGTAAAAAAAGGACGCCAAAAACTGTACCCGATCTGCGATGGGAAGGTTTTCTCCGGAATGCCGGAATGTTGAAGCGGTTTCCGGGTTGCAGGCGGGAACGATCTTGCCGGGTTCAGGTGACGCCCAGGATCCAGCCTTCAAGCTTTGCCCGGTTCTGTTGTTCCGGTGACAGGGGAGGATGAAAAAAACGTTCCAGTCCGAATTGGCGATCCATCTCCTGCAGCCAGCGGCAGACGGCGTAGGCATCCTGCTGGTCCGGGCTCCGTCCTGCCCGGGGATAGCGGTTTCGAACCAGGGAGGGATAGATTTCGGCCACCACGGACCGGTTCGCAGGTACCGACAGTCCGTCAAAAGGCCAGAAATGGACCCGGGGAAGGTGTGTTCTCAGTTCATGGAGAAAGGGGAGCCCGGCGTGGGTCGACTTGGCAACCGAGCCCTGCACGTCGAACTGAAAGACGCTCTTGGCTGATGAAGTCCACTCTTCGGTCGTGCGACGGTCGCTGGCGTGGCCCATGCGGGTGCCCCGTTGGCGAAAGTCATCGACTGTCGCTTCCGGCTCTCGTGGCCAATGTTGCGAAAAGTCCTTCAGAAAGGCGTCCCAGCTGCTGAGACGGTACCGCCGGAAATAGGAGAGGGGAAATGAGAAGCCGTGATCGATGCCGACAATGACCCGTGAATGATCTTCGAGGAATTCCTTCAGCCATTCAAAGGTTTCCCGGCGGTTCCAGTTTCGCCTTGATTTGGAAGTGCTGGCAGGTGAACGGACGGTCTGCCCGGGAGCATCCTGTTCGGCGTGGTACACCTGGATCGTAGCTGTCCGGGCAGCCGCGTGCGAAGCCCCGCTGTAATCAATACCGACGTAATGTGAGAAACGCTTTTTTTTCATGGATCCAAAACCGCTGAATTCCCTGCCTGGCAACCCGGAGGATGGAGGTAGCTGGTCGGTCGCCGTTAATTTCCTGGCGAATGACCAGTTACATAGCTTCGTCCGGAGTATTGCCCAAGATGTCCATTCAGCTGGTCTGGTTCAAGAGAGACTTGAGAATCCGGGATCACCTCCCGCTGGTAGAGGCTGGCAGGGCAGGTCCCTGCCTGGGCCTCTACGTTTACGAGCCTGAGCTGTTGGAGGCAGAAGATGCTGATGCAGCCCACCTGCAGTTCATCAACGAGTCGCTTCGGGAGTTGCGGCAGAGTCTTCGTTCGCTGGGCAGCGAGTTGCTGCTGCGGCGGGGCAGGATGCCCGAGGTACTCGAGCAGCTTTGCCGGGAGGTCCACATCGCGAAGGTCTGGGCTCACGAAGAGACCCATAACGGGCTGAGTTACCAGAGGGACCGGCGGGTTCGAGCGTGGTTGCGGAAACGGGGCATTCCCCTTCGGGAACTGTCCCAGTATGGCGTGATCCGCAGGCTGGAAAACCGGGACGGCTGGTCCCGGCAGTGGGCGGAGCGAATGAATCAGCCATTGCATGACGCACCGGGTAAGCTTGAGGCACCCCGTGAGCTGAGCGCCCTGGTGGGTGGCGAGATCCAGACGGACCGTCATTTCCGGATTCATCGTTTCCCGAGGCGATCCATTCAGCAAGGCGGCGAGGAGGCAGGCCAGGAATGCCTGAAATCGTTTCTGGAAACCCGCGGGATGAATTACCGATCCGACATGGCCAGTCCGCTGACGGGGGAGCAGGGGTGCAGTCGGCTCAGCCCCTATCTTTCCTATGGCAACCTGTCGATGCGGACGGTTCACCAGAGTTGCGGGGCCCGGATGAGGGAATTGCGGGAGAATGCAGGTTCAAGAGGCTCCGGCCAGACGGCGTATTCCCGGCCAAGGAAACCGGTCACGAGTTGGCTCCGTTCCCTTTCCTCCTTTCGGTCGCGACTGAGTTGGCACTGTCATTTCATGCAGAAGATCGAGGATCAGCCTTCCATCGAATACGAAAACTTTAACCGCGCTTATGACGGCCTGCGGGAAGAGGAATTCAACGAGGACTATTTCCAGGCCTGGTGCGAAGGGAGAACCGGCTTTCCCATGGTCGATGCCTGCATGCGGGCCCTGCAACAGACAGGCTGGATCAATTTCCGCATGCGGGCGATGCTGGTTTCTTTCGCCTCGTACCAATTGTGGCTTCATTGGCGCCGGCCGTCCCTTCACTTGGCGCGACTGTTTTTGGACTACGAACCCGGAATCCACTACAGCCAGGTACAGATGCAGTCCGGCGTGACCGGCATCAACACCGTGAGGATTTATTCCCCGATCAAGCAGGTGGCCGACCAGGATCCGCGCGGCGAGTTCATCCGCCGCTACCTGCCCGAGTTACTGGACGTACCCGACAAGCATCTCGCGGAGCCGCACCTGATGAACAAAATGGAGCAGTCCTTCTACGGATGCCGGATCGGTCAGGACTACCCGTTCCCGATTGTGGACCACCGTTCCCGCTACCAACTGGCACGTGAGCGAATCCACCAGCACAAACGGCTGCCCCACGTACGCAAAGCCTCCGAGGAGGTTTACTGGAGACATGGCAGTCGCAAGACACCCTTCAGCCAGAGATAAGCAATGTCAGCCAGAGTGCTTCCGACCAAAATCTGCCCGGTCTGCCAGCGTCCCTTCCATTGGCGGAAAAAATGGGACCGGGTATGGACAGAAGTGATTTATTGCAGCCATCGATGCCGCCAACTCAAGAATCGTCATGATGGTCAGCCGCCCGGTAGCAGGCAACGGACTGCGGGAGGTGAAGGGGGTGGATCATGAAGCGTGTGGAGCTGTCGATTGCCCAGTTGGACCGGGTGATCCAGATGGCCTGGGAAGACCGAACTCCGTTTGAGGCGATCCGCGATCAGTTTGGACTCGAGCCGGGTCAGGTGATTCACCTGATGCGACAAAGCCTGAAGCCTTCCAGTTTTCGACTTTGGCGTCGACGGACCCGCGGTCGCACGACCAAGCACCGTGCACGGAGGGGATTTCCGGTGGGGCGTTTTCGCTGTCCGAGTCAACGTGGCTGAGGCGTTGCCTGGTGGGCGGGACTCGTTGAGGCAGGCAACGGGCAATCCGGGTTTGGGCGCTGCCAGAAAAAGAAGTGCACATTCAGCAAATCATTGGCCTGGCGGCAGCCAGGTGGAAGGTCGGCAAAAGATGGGAAAGTCCCGAGGGGTCCGCGAAAAACTTTGCCACAGCTGTTCACTGTCTGCCGGGATTCTCTACCGCGTCAGGATTCGTGCGGGTGGGGAATGGTTGTTCGTCTGTCGGGGGTGCCTGCAAAAAGTCCGGCCCGCGAACCCCGACTACCAGTACGGGGGTACCTGGAAAAAGAAAAAGCGGCACTGATCCGGGGATCAAGTACCGATCGTGCCATGATGACCAGAAAGCCGAATTCCCTATCCGGATTCCACATAGGCCCCGACCGATGCGATGTCTCGGCAGAGCGGGTGGTGCTGTTTTCTGCAGCCGCATCGGCAAATCATCTGAAAGGGAAGATGAATCCCGGACCTCAAACCAGGTTTTTAAAACCGGAATTGGTGGAGATACCAGTCTCGATCAGGGTCTTCCAGGTTTTGGCCTTTTTGTCATCTGGGTACTTTTTGATGAAGCTGTTGACAGCCTTCAGTGCGGCTTTGTATTTCTTGTCAGCTTCGTCGTACTTTTTTGCTTTCGAAGCTGCGGTAGCTTACTTGTAGAGGGAGGTCACTCCCTTCCAATCTGCGTCCTTTACACCACATCCGACCACAAGCAGGACGAACAGGGAACAGATCAAAAAGTTGTTCTTGTAATTCATGAGAGCCCCATTTAACGAATGTTTTGCCTTGGGAATGTTCCAGCAAGGGTGCAGCTGAACTTCCCTGTTTTTCCAAAACAAATGGAAACCAAACGGTCTGAGGCAAAGAGCCGCTGCGAGGCTTTTCGAATCTCTTGCAGTCGTGACTCGGGGGCGATCATGGCTCAAGAACGCGGATCATGTCAGATAACAAATGTGGACATCTGTTGCAGGTTCCGAGCGGGGTAACCCACTAAAAAACAGCAAGAAGATGAAAAAGGGTCAGTAGCTTCAATGCCGCTGACCCTTTTTTTACTGACTTTTGGAAGCGACGCTGACGGGACTCGAACCCGCAACCACTGGATCGACAGTCCAGTACTCTAACCAATTGAGCTACAGCGCCTTTGATTTTCACGACCAATCAAATGTTGGCCCACCCTTCCGTTTTCCCCTTTTCAGGACCTAAAAACGAATGGGACAGATGTCGTTCTTCGTCTTTTGAAACGGAAGAATTTAACAATTTATCTTCAAAGCCAAAGTTGTTCAAGCGACCAATTTTTCCTTTTTGCACAATTTGTCACCGTTTTTACGGCTCAAATCATCCAGACACCCGGCGATTTCCCATTTCCCTCCTTTCTGGCAGCATCCCCCCAAGATCAATCCCGCTGATTGCCGATAAACGAACGGTCAGGTCTTGCTTTTACCGAAAAGACTTCTGCCCCCAGGATCCTTTTTTCCTTAACGGAGAAAAAATATGACAGTCCGTCAGCTGCTAGCTTTGACAGCCTGCTGGTTGATTTTCTTGTCTCCAGTTCGGGCAGACAATCAACATCTCGCATGGAGCCACCGGAAGATTCAGCGTGATGCTCGGTCGGAACAGGCCGAATCGGCGATTCCGTCAGCCATTGCGGTTCGTTCCGGGACGGATGAAATCGCGATCGTGGGCGATGACCACCTGGTTCGCATCAGGGACCGGTCGACCGGCAACCTGGTTCGCGTTTTTGAGACCCATTCCGACTGGCTGAAAACGGCTGTTTACAGCCCCGATGGGAAAACCCTTTTTACCGCCGGCGCGGATCACACGATCATTGCCTGGAACGCCGAGAATGAAAATGATTTTCAACGTTTCACCGTGGAAGGTCGCTCGATTGAATCCATGGCCATCGATCCAACCGGCGCATTGCTGGCCAACGTAGGATTTGACAATCAGTTGAGCGTCTACGATGTCAGCAACCGAAAGCTGCTTTACCAGTCCGATTGTCCCTGCTCTGACATGCGGACGGTTGCCTTTTCACCAAAGGGAGACCGGATTGCGGTGGGAGGTCGTTGCGGGATGATCCGGATTCTGAATGCCGAAAACGGATCAAAGGTCTGTGACCTGGCCGCGCACCACAAGCGAATCCGGAAGCTGGTTTTTCTGACGGCCGATCAAGTGGTTTCCTGTGCCGACGATCAGACGGTTCGTCTGACCGACGTGGTTTCCCGTCAATCGGTAGTGATGATGAAAAAACGGGCCAAGTTCTTCTCACTGGCTCACCTGGGAGGTTCCCGGGTGGCGGTCGGTGCGAGCGATAACCTGATCCGCATTCTCGACACCCAACAGAGAACCGAGGTCGGCTCCCTGCAGGGACACCGGGGAACGGTTTGCGAACTTGTCGCCGATGGCAAGGAACTGATTTCCGGCAGTTTCGATACTCAAATCCGGATTTGGGAATTTGGTGAATCCTTTGTGCAGGATTCTCGCC
>JAYZFP010000142.1:0-15996 GCA_036336715.1 Planctomycetota bacterium | reverse complement strand
TCTCAGTCACCACGGCGAACCGGAATACGGGGCGGTCAAGGTTCCGATGACCCTCGAAGCCATCGCCCTGCATTACATCGACAACATCGATTCCAAGATTGCCAGCGCCCTGGACGTGATGCTCCAGGACGTCAACGAGGGAAACTGGACCACTTTCCAGCCCAACGTCGGCAGAAAGTACTTCAAGGTTTCCGGACCCGCGCAGAACGACGCCTGAACCGTTTCCAACCGGCACATTCCCGGCCGGAGTTTGCCTGCCAATTCTTCACACCCCAGGTCGGTCTGGCGGAAGGAATGGCCCCGCAGTGGCCGTGGAAACAGGTCCAAATACGTGCCGTGGAAACAGGCCTGAAGACGGGCCCGGCTACAGCGAAAGCCGATCCGTTTTCCCCCCATTCAGTCCGCAACTTGCTCCTGCGATCGCCCCAACCAATCAATCCCCGAACATTTTGCCAGCGCGATCTGCAGGGCATGCGTCCCCTTTTTTCCGCCTCCCTGGGCAATCAGACCCTGGTAAAGCTGGTTGGCCAATGCCAAACCGGGGAGCATCAGGTTCATCTGTCGGGCTTCCTCCAACACGATCCCCATGTCCTTGACGAAATGCTCAACGAAAAAACCGGGATCAAAATTATTGGCGATGATGCGGGGCCCCAGGTTGGAAAGAGACCAGCTTCCAGCCGCCCCGGAGGCTACCGATTCCAGGACCGTATTCAGATCCAGCCCCGCCCGATGACCATACAGAAGGGCCTCGCACACCCCCACCATTCCAGCGGCCACGAGCGTCTGGTTGACCATCTTGGTATGTTGTCCGGCCCCGGGCCCTCCCTGGTGAACAATGGTTTTTCCCATCGCATCCAAACAGGGACGCACCCCATCCACGACACTCCCTTCCCCCCCGATCATGATCGACAGCGTTCCGTTTTTTGCACCGATGTCACCACCGGAAACCGGGGCGTCGATCGCTCCCACCCCTGCTTCGGCAGCCACCCTGGCAATTTCAACGGCCAGTGATGGTTTCGAGGTCGTCATGTCGACTACCACGGGCGAGCCGGGGCGGCTCCTGCCGGAGAAACCGGCCAGCACGCCCTCTTTTCCAAGAATTACCTGCCGCACATCGTCGGGAAACCCGACGATCGTGAAAACAACATCACTCTCTCCCGCGACGGCTGCCGGAGTTTCCCGCCAACAGGCACCCCGCTCGCAAAGGGAATCCGTTTTTGACCGGGTGCGGTTGTAAACCGTCACGCTGTAACCGGCATCGATCAAATGCCCGCACATACTCTGACCCATAACGCCAGTACCTATCCAGCCAACGCGGGTCGTCCCGGGGTTGCAATCGGGGATATCCATTTTACGGTTCCGTGGAGTTTGGAATTCAGAAGCAAAAAAGTTTGAGGCAGGTGAAGTCGGTGAAAACTCCAGCAGGGCTACCAAACCGGGAAAGCAGTTCAGCCGTGACCACCCTGGCAGGGTCGCCTGGGAACGGGCCTAGAATTTGGGCCGGTCAAAGATCTCTTTGAGAATGATCGCCTGTTTCAGACTGTTCGGGTTCCGGATCAGTTTCAGAACGGGACCAATGTCGGTCGTATTCTCAACACCTTTCCCATGGTCAACCACGGCGGGATCTTCGAGCTCCGCCTTTCGCAGTTGCCCAAGATCGTGGTCAAACTTTTGGGAAACACGATTTTCGACCACGTTGCTCCGACTGTGCACTCCTTCTCCGAGGTGCGATGCATGTTCGGCAATATCGTCGGTGGAAAAAGTCGTTCGGATGCGGGATTGAAGGTCAGGATGCGTCTGTTCCAAATCCTCGTCACCCAGGATGTAAATTCCGTCAGCAGACTGAGCCGGATACTGTTGCGCTGGGTATTGCTGAGCTGGGTATTGCTGAGCTGGGTATTGCTGAGCCGGGTATTGCTGAGCCGGGTAGGGTTGATTCGGAGGCAGCGGCGGTGGAGCAGCAGCCTGCTGCTTTTTCCGTGCAGCGGCCATTCTCAGAAACTCTTCAATATCCTGCGCCATCTTGGATACCCTCGGAATGCTGTGATCTTCCTTAGAAGATAAAAAAAGGGAAGACTAAAAACAGGAGAATCAGTCAGCTGCGGTCTTGGGGGTCGTGTCACTGCTGCCGGTCGAAATGGCTTTCCTCATTTCGGTATCCGCTTGAACGTTCCGCAGTTTGTAATAGTCGAGAATCCCCAGTTTCCCCCCCTGGAAAGCATCAGCCATCGCCTTGGGAACGTCCGCCTCCGCCTCCACCAGCTTGGCACGGCTCTCTTCGATCGAAGCTTGGTTCTCCTGCTCTTTCGCAACAGCCATTGCACGTCGGCCCTCTGCCTTGGCCCTCGCGACCCGGGTGTCCGCCTCCGCCTGGTCGGCCTTGAGCCGGGCACCAATGTTCTCTCCCACATCGATATCGGCAATGTCAATGGAAACGATCTCATAGGCCGTTTGGGAATCCAGACGCCGCTCCAGAACCGCCTTGGAGATCAGGTCCGGGTTTTCCAGTACAGTTTTGTGGCTTTTTGCCGAACCGATCGCGCTGACGATCCCCTCGCCGACACGGGCGATAATGGTTTCCTCGGTGGCACCGCCAATCAGCTGCTGCAGGTTGGAACGAACCGTGACACGGGCACGAACCTTGAGCTGGATGCCGTCGCGGGCAACCGCATCAAGCGATCGCTTGGCACTCCCCTTGGCCGGGCAATCGATCACCCGGGGATAAACACTTGTCTGAACCGCCTCCAGCACATTTCGTCCGGCCAGATCGATGGCGGTAGCCTCCTTGAAGCTGAGATTGATGGTCTTTGCCTTGTTGGCGGCAATCAGGGCCCGAATCACCATCTGGATTTTTCCACCTGCCAGGTAGTGAGCTTCCATGGACTGAACGGTGGCCCCTGTATCATCTCCCAACCCGGCCTGAACGGCCATGATTTTGCTGCGAACGATCTCGGCCACCCGGACCTTTCGAAAAGTCATGCCGATCAGATCCCAAAGCCCGATTCCGGCATTGGTCAGCTTGGACTGAATCCACCAGCGAAAGTAGGATGCAAAAACGGCGAAAAAAACGATGCCAACGACAATGACGCCTATGATTACGAAAATCATCCTGTGTTTCCCGTTATGGTGGCTAAGGGTAGAGCTTGATAAGTATTCAGTTTAAGCAATCAACCGTGGGGAGTCATCCAGTGATCACAGGAAATCGAACTTTTCCGGGGATATCCAGATTCAGCTCCAGTCGATCGCCCGGCCTTGAATCGGGCTAACCGAATCGTTGCTGTTCAGCTGTCCAGCGGATCCTCGAGATCATCCAGCCCCAGGGACTCAATGGACTGGGAAAGGGTATCCACAGTCGTATCGGTCGATGCTGCAACCAAGGGACGGACAAATATCCTTTGAGCCTTGATGGCAACCACTGTGACTTTTTGCTCTATTTCTATCGGCAAACCGTCACTGACCGCGTCGTAATGCTTTCCATCGATCGTCACGCTTCCTGCCGGCAGGAGTTTGCTTCGGGCCACCCCCTGCCTTCCCACCAACCCCTGCAGGGAATCGACAATGTCCCGGTCCGGTTCCACTTCGTCCCGGCTTGGCAAACGGCTGAACAGCCTGCGGCCTATCGGTGTGTTAGGCCAGATTTGCAGCAGGTACATGACCACAACGGGGACACCCACCAGCGTCACTCCCAACAGGGTGGTTCCGGTCACGAAACCGGCGCTGTACCCCACAACAATACCGGAAATCAGCAAACTGCCTGAAATCAATGCGATCAACCCCGCAGAGGGAATGACCAATTCCAGAAAAATGCAGGCAAAGCCGGCCATGACCAGCAAAATCGAAACAAAAGTCGGTTGCATGAAGCGGTTCCGTGATTCTCCCTGTGGTGTCGTAAAAACGTCTCTGGCAGGCCAGCTCAAGTGCCCCGCCTCGTCCTTCGAGTTGTCATCCCTCGGACACACCTACCTGTATCTGGTTGCCAATGACTTTCCGGACCTCGATGGCCGTCCCTTTTTCAATCAGCCGGCCGTCGGTGATCACATTATACAGCTCATTGCCGATTATCGCTTTTCCGGAGGGGGACAAGCGGGTTTGAGTGATGCCCGATTTGCCCTGCAGGAAATCATAATCGACCAGTGACTCCCGTGCATCCTGCGCCAAACCATTCTCCATTTCCGTTGAATCTAGCATCAGACGCCTTAACACCGGGATCCGATCGGCATACTTCTGAAACAGAAACAGGGCCACCAAAAATCCGCTCGAAGCTCCCAGGAAAGTCAGCAACGATGTCGTCAACTGCCCCATCTCCTCGGGACTCCTGGGAATCACAAACGTCTGCACCGCCAGTACGATGGAAACCGTGACCATGATCGCCCCCCCAATTCCGAAGACTCCGAAACCGGGAAGAACAAAAAATTCAATCACGATGCAAATCATCCCCAGCACGAACAGCAGGATTTCCAGCACCGAAGCGTTTCCGTCAAAGTATTGACTCCAGAAAAACAGCATCCAGCAGACTGCCGACAGGAATCCAGGCACACCTATTCCCGGGTTGGAAAACTCCATCGACATGAAAAAGACTGCCCCGAACAGGACCAGCCAGGCGATTCGCGGGGAGGCAAGCTGGTGGGCAAAATTCTCGACCCACTTGTCAGCCAGGGTCGGTTCCAGCAGGACTGGATCTTCGGCCAACTGGTAAAAGGACTTTAATTCTTCAAAGTCCTCGACCAGGCTACGAACCCGCCCCAGGTTCTCGGCCGTTTCACCATCGATTCCAGCGGAAAGATCCACCACGTTCAATTCCTGCCACTGTTCCGGTTTTTTGAGTTGATCCTTTTCTTCCTCGGCGAGAATCCGAACGCGTCCGGTACGGACGTTCTTGTACCTTTTCACCTCAAAACCGGGGTCCAGCAGGCCATAGCCAAAGGACCAGCTGTTTCCCTTTCGCCCCGCAATTTCCTTGAGTGCTTCACGAATGGACGAAAGGCTCTCCGGTTTCAATTCCGGACGACCGTCTCCGCCCAGTGACGCATCCCCTTTCATCACCAGGTGGTCACAACCGAGTGCGATCACCGAAGAGACCCCCCGGGCCCGTTCCGGGACATAGGCGACGGTACGGACCTTGAGAGGATCCATCTGGCTCAATCGGCTTGCAAGGCGAATGCAGGCAGCAGGATCGCCTCCGGCGCTGCCGATTTCGATAATGACCAGGTTGGTTTCCGAAGACTCGACACGGAGGTTGAGAGCATTTTCAATCCAGGAGACCATACGCTCTGTGACGGCACCGTTAATGACCACCCGGACAGCATTCCACTTTTCCCCCAGAGAGGGATCCCCCTCGAGGGCAGTTGGGCTGAGACCATAGCGGTCAGCCAGTTCCCGGCGGGAATCGACCCGGTGGGTGATCAGCCGGTAGGACTGCAAATCCTGGCTGCTGAAAAACCCGAGACTGTTGGCACCCGAGATTGTCGAGGTATTGACCACTTTCCCCTGTTTCAGCAGTTCCTGGTACTCCTTTTCCTCAACGTACTTGACGGCATCCGGTTTCAGCTCGACCCGGTAAACCACCCGGTCTTTTTCCAGCATCGAAAGGGCCACCAACGTCGGAAAAGCCTGCCGCTTTTCGGACATCACCCGGTAGGCCGTTGAATACAGCAGATCCACATTTTCCATTTCAACGCCCGCGTTTCCGAGGGCCGCCTTTTGGTGCATGGCGATTTCCTCGCAGCTCAAAGCGATCAGCACCACGTGGCTCTCAAACGTTGACTGTTGCTCTTCACCCTCGGCAAAAAGTTCGCTGGGGTTGTTGCCGGGACCGGGAAGGTAGGCAACCGTCCGCAGCCGATTCATTTCCTGACTGGTCAGGAAACGCGCGATCTTCAGACACTCCTCAAATTCACTGCCGATTCCATTTGAGCCATTCTGATTATCGAACTCGAGCACCAGGAACGAACGCTCTCCGCCGTTGCTTCCTCCCTCTTTTTCCAAAACACGACTGACCGATGAGATGACCCGGTCGGCAACGCCACCGGTAACGGGAAGGGGAATTCGGACCAGGTAGCCCTTTCGTTTTGCGACCACAGCCCCAACGGCTCCCTCACCCCCTTTTTCTGCATCCGCGATTTTTGTATCGGCGCTGCCGGTCGCATCACCATTTTCTTCCTGCAATGGCATGGACACGTTGGCAAAGGAAACCGATGGAACAGCCCCACCGAGGAGAAACAGGCAGACGATACCGGAAATCCATACTCTCCCCTCGTCAAATCGATTCCAAAGGCCGATCACCGAACGCCTGTTTGCCAGAATCCATCGTTCCGGGGCATCTGTCTGCTTCATCTTGATTTCCCTCATCCCCCAAGGGGAGTGATCTTCGAACAACCTCCAGTTGGTCGGCTGCATCCCGTTTCCATTATAGAATCCCTCAAAAACCTCGAAAAGCTGCACATCCCGAATCGCTGGTTGGCTGTTCATCTCCTAATTCGTCGTCGCCGGCAAAAAGTAGTGGGAAATCCGGTAAAACCGCCCAATATTCCTACGGGGTAAACTGGGAAGCCTCCGGTGCCGTTTCCAACTGATGTGTCCAAATTCGGGATTTGCATTATTCTGACATCGGGCCCTCCCGGAGAACCGATCCATGAAATCAAAATTCACCGCCGAGCCATACTCTTTTATTGGCAGGGTTCTTTTGCGAGTGACCGCATTTCGAATCGCTCTCCTTGCGACCGGCGGTCTGGCCAGCCTGTCCGGGGTCGGTCAAGCACAAATGATTCGCACGGCTCTCCCTTTCACAAATATCAACGACTCTTTTTACGAAAGGATCGGGATCGATTTCGGGTTTTCCCTCCGAGGCAGTCGTGGCAACCCCACAGCGGATCAGGCCCGGGGAGTTTTCGGTTATGGCCCGGGCGGTCAAATCCTTCCCAACCTGACTTTCTCCCAGGGAAGTGTGAATTCGGCGATTCCCCCTTTCGGTGGCTATGATCCTGCAGCCGACGCAACTTTTGGTTACCGGGTCCAAAATGGCAAGGGTGGTTATCACCTCGGCTTCAGGATGGGAAAGGGAAGCACCCGAACCCTGACCAACACAACCCCCGTGCTGATGACACGCAATGGAATCCCAGGAACGATTTATAATGGAACACTCAACCCATTTGTCACAGGCCTAGTTCCCGTGGTGGGTTCACGAGGCTATCCCCTGCCCTTTTCGGGACCCACCGTTACCATCAGCCCCCTGGAAATGAAATTGCGGCAACTTCACATGGATCGCCAGGCAGGGATCAGCACGCCCTCTGCGGAGACACCATCCGCTAC
Source organism: Planctomycetota bacterium (assembly GCA_036336715.1). Classification (GTDB taxonomy): domain Bacteria; phylum Planctomycetota; class Planctomycetia; order Pirellulales; family Pirellulaceae; genus JABAAE01. Next base: position 8,688 of record JAYZFP010000142.1, on the reverse strand, counting down.
AGATCCCCGGGAAGCTCCTTTCACCCCGGCGGGCATCGACTCCGGGACCCAAAGTACAGCCAACCGGGGAGACCTGAGCGTCAAGGAAATCAAACGGCGTCGTGCGCTCGAGTTGGAAAATGAATCTGCAACGAACCATGCCAAGGTCGAGGAACTGATCCGAAAATCGGCCAAAGCCAGACTTGACGGAAATCCCGGCGCTGCCCGATCCTACCTGAGAACCGCAATTCGTTACTCCACCGGCAATCAAAAGGTCACGTTACAGCAGGAACTGCAAAAACTGATCGACGAAAACTGATCGATAAAAACGGACACCTGCCCTTGGGCGAAGTCACCATGCCCACCGCGGCGTGAACCTTGCCTACCCGACCCACGAAACCGTTTCAGCCCAGGACTGCCATCCCGGGCACTTCAACCTGCAGAATTCCCAATGGCCCTCGACAGGCATGGCATCTTCGAAAGAATGATCTGCCCGCCCCCTGCGAAACAAGCGGCATGTGAATTCATCAGCACGTTGCGCTATACTGAAGCAAATACAAGTCCGCAAACCCACCTGCAACTCCCACCACCTCCCGAAAAGCCATTGAGACCGACCTCCTTCTTTTTCGTCGCCACCTGCATCTGCTGGATTGGATTTCCATCGATTCAGAAGATGGACTCGGTTGCACAGCAGGATTCAATCACGGTTCAGAACGACAAGGGGGGAGCAAAAAAAACCGTTCCCCGCCCGCCCCAGGATCGGCAAATCGAGTTTTTTGAATCCCGTATCCGTCCCGTCCTGGTGCAACACTGCTACCCCTGCCATTCCGATGAAAGCGGAAAGCAGAAGGGCGGTCTGCTGTTGGATTCCCGCCCGGGTACTCACCGGGGGGGAGATACCGGAGCTGCCGTGGTACCTGGCAAAGTGGACGCCAGTCTCCTGATCGGGGCGATCCGGTACGAAGATTTTGAAATGCCCCCCGAAGGCAAATTGCCGGAACGGGTCATCCTCGATTTTGAAAAATGGATCGAGGAAGGGGCAGCCGACCCACGAACAGCCGAACTTGCAGCTGCTGGGCGGGGAGCAACCGTCAACGCAGCCAAAAAACGGGCCGGCATCGACTGGCAGTCAGCTCGAAAATTCTGGTCTTTTCTTCCCCCCCGGGTTCGAAGTCTCCCGCCAGTCAAGGATCCAGCCTGGCCCAACAACCGAATCGATTACTTTGTGCAGTCGGCGATGGAAAACCGGGAATTGCATCCCGCCAGGTCGGCATCCGTGCGGGAACTCAACCGGCGACTGGCTTTTGACCTGACAGGGCTTCCCCCCGGAGAAATCCGCGAAGACCTTGACCAGCTGACTGACGAATTGCTTGCATCGAAATCCTTTGGTGAAAAGTGGGCCCGACACTGGCTGGACCTGGCACGTTACGCCGAAGACCAGGCCCATATCGTTGGCAACAACCAGGCCCTTTTCTACCCGAATGCCTACCTTTACCGGGACTGGGTAATCGACGCCTTCAACCGGGATCTTTCCTACGACCAATTTGTGATGCAGCAGTTGTCGGCAGACCTGGTGGCTGCAAAGGAAAAACGAACACCCGGGAACCAGGAACTGGCCGCGCTCGGGTTCATCGGGCTGGGGCCGAAGTATTACCGCCGCAACGATCTGGCCGTGATGGCTGATGAGTGGGAAGATCGAGTCGATACCGTTTCCCGCGGTCTGCTGGGATTGACAGTGGCGTGTGCCCGATGTCACGACCACAAGTATGACCCTATCTCCACACAGGATTACTATGCCTTGGCCGGTGTTTTCGCCAGCACGGAAATGTACAACAAACCGCTGCAGGAAAATCCCCAACCGGAAGCTGGTAAAAAAAGCGGCAAGGCCGCTCCCGGCAAAACGCTCCACATCGTTCGTGACACAAAAAAACCCCGGAACCTCAATGTGTTCATTCGAGGAGACTCCAGCTCGAAGGGCCCCATCGTTGAAAGGAGATTCCTCACCCTGCTGGACGACACGAAACAGCCTTTTGGTGACAGCAACAGTGGACGCCTCGCGCTTGCAAAAGCGATCACCCGTGCCGAAAATCCACTGTTTGCGAGAGTCATCGTGAACCGGGTCTGGACCGTTCTCGTGGGAAAACCGCTGGTGGGTACTCCCAGCAATTTTGGCGAATTGGGGGAACGTCCCAGTCATCCGGCGTTACTGGATGACCTTGCAGCACGATTCATGCAGCAGGATTGGTCCATCAAGTGGCTGGTGCGGGAAATTGTCTCCTCGGCAACTTACCGGCAATCAAGCCTCGCCTCATCAGACAGCATGCAGGCCGATCCTGGCAACCGATTGATTTCCCGCATGAACAGGAAACGACTCACCGTGGAACAGTGGCGGGATGCAATCCTCGATGCCGGCAGTCAGCTGGACCATCGAATTGGCGGCCCTTCCATGGATCCGGCCAATCCAGCGGAAAAACGCCGAACCATCTACGCCCGCGTCAGTCGCTTTCAACTCAATTCCATGTTGGCGATGTTTGACTTTCCAGATCCCAATGCGCACGCCGCCCAACGAAGCAACACGATTTCGCCCCTCCAGAAGATGTTTGCTCTCAACAGCCGGTTTCTGCTTGAACAAACGAAAAAACTGGCGGATCGCATCCAGCAAACAGAAAAAAAACTGAACGATGAAGAGTTCATCGAAACAACCTATCAGTTGCTTTTCCAGCGGCCGCCCAACACCACCGAAAGATCGGTGGGGCGTCGATTCCTGGAAAACGATTCGGACTCTTCCGGTTCGAAACGTTCCAGCTACCTGCAGTCACTGATCATCTCAAACGAATTCACCTACATCGATTAGCGAGCAGATCGTCCCATGATGTCCCATATAACCCAGTCCGGTTTTCGTCTCAGCCGCAGGCAGATGATCAAGCGATGCGGTGCCGGGTTTGGTGCTCTCGGGCTGACCGACCTGATCCACCGAAATACAAAAGCAGCTACCCCATCCCAATCGCCCATCGTTAATTTCCCCGCCAGGGCCAAAAGGGTCATCTTCCTTTTCATGAATGGAGGGCCTTCGCATGTTGACCTGTTTGATGAAAAGCCTGCTCTCGCCAAGTACGCGGGCGAACTCCCCAAGGAAAAAACAAAACGCAACAACAAGGCCGGTTACTGGCCAACCCCTTTCCGCTTCAAAAAACATGGACAGAGCGGCGTCGAAATCAGCGAATTGATGCCCCGTCTTGCGAGCTGTGCTGACGATTTGACCGTGATTCGTTCCATGTATGCAGATGAACCCAACCATGAACCGGGTCTTTTGCTGATGAACTCCGGCAACCAGCAACCGATTCGCCCTTCGCTCGGCTCCTGGGCATCCTACGGCCTTGGAAGCGAGAATGAAAACCTGCCCGCCTTTGTCGTTCTTTGCCCGGGGCGGCCGGTCGTGGGTCCCCAACTCTGGTCGAATGCCTTCCTGCCTCCCCAACACCAGGGTATGTCACTGGACACCAACGAGCAGGATATTGGAAAGCTGATTGCCAATCTGAATCACCCTGTAGCCAGTCGCCGTGAGCAGAGGGAACAACTGGACCTTCTCAGGCAGTTGAACCAGATTCACAGCCTGCAAAGAAACCGGGACATGGAACTGGAGGCCCATATCAAGGCCTTCGAGATGGCATTCCAGATGCAGAAGGAAGCCAGTGACGTGTTCGATCTGAATCGGGAGTCCCGCAAGACCAGGGACGCCTACGGAGACACGCCTTTCGGCCGATCCTGCCTGATGGCCAGAAGACTCGCCGAAGCAGACGTCCGATTTACCCAGGTATATTACGTGACCAAATCCAGCAAGCAGCCATGGGATACTCACAATGACAATGCGGGGGGACACATCAAGCTGTGCCGGGACGCAGACCAGGCAACCGCGGCACTGATCAGCGACCTCAAACAAAGGGGCATGCTGGATGAGACACTGGTCATCTGGGGCGGGGAATTTGGCCGAACTCCATTCGCTCAAAAAGGCAAAAACAAATCCAAACCGGGACGGGATCATCACTCGGATGCGTTTTCCATGGTGCTGGCAGGTGGAGGAACACAGGGAGGATTGATGTATGGCAAGACGGACGATTTTGGCATGCACGCCCTGGAGAAACGGGTCCATGTGCATGACCTGCATGCGACCATTCTTCACCTGATGGGAATCGACCATGAGAAACTGACCTACCGGTATTCCGGCCGGGATTTTCGTCTCACCGATGTCTACGGCAAAGTAGTACGGGACCTGCTGGCCTGAGAGCCTGCAGTGTCCCATCGACCAGGCTTTCCGAATTCCGCCAGTTTTTGGTTGATAACCTGGTTCGGTAACGGGGATTTCCGGTTGAAATCAGCCGAACAGTCAGCGCCCCTTGCCGATTCTTGAGGTATTTTTTCCTGTACCGTGTGCACCTTGGACGATTTGTATAGACTGAAAGGTAGTGAATTGCATTGATTCCATGGAAGGAAACCCGGGCGGAAAGCTTGCAGCGGCCGATCTGGCGGTAAAAACCGGTTCGCCGCGGGGTCCAAACCGGCGAAAACGGCGGGATCCGATCCGCCAAACAAGCAGCCATTGAAAACTGCTGTAGCCGGGGTGGGAAACAGGGAAAAGGAATATGGCAGAAGAATTCGATCCTTATTACAAGTGGCTCGGCATCCCGCCCTCGGAACAGCCGCCTAATTACTACCGCCTGCTGGGCATCGAATTGTTCGAAACCGACCTTGAGGTGATCGAAAGCGCGGCTGACCAGAGAATGGCTCACCTGCGAACCTTCCAGGGCGGGAAGAACTCTCAGCTCTCACAGCGACTGCTGAACGAAGTTTCCAAGGCCAGGGTCTGCCTGCTCAAACCGGATGTCAAACAGATTTACGATGATTCCCTGGGTTTGGACGACCCGGCAAAAGTGGACTCGCCGGATCAGCCTCCGATTCAGATCACCCGTTCCGATCAAACAAAAAACCGGAATCCCATTTTGTTGCCGCTGGTGATTGCGTTGGGCCTGGTGGTCACAGGTGGCGGCACACTTATCGGATTCCTGGTTTCCAACAAAAAGGAAAACGAGCAGGTTGCCCAGTACGAGGGAGAACCAGAGGAAAGTTCGAAAAACAACGAAGAAGGTCAGCCAGACCCCGCCGACGGGAAAAACAAATCTTCGGTGACCGGCGGTGACCTGGCCCCCAAAAAGGAAATCGAAGAAAAAACCGGACAAAACAAAAAGAAAAAGAAAAAAACGGACGATTCGCCCCCTTGGAAAGAGGAACCTGACAACACCAACTCGTCGGACTCCGAAAAAAAAACATCCAAAGTTAAAAAAGACCCTTCAGGCGAGAAGCCAAAAGAAAAATCGGATACGCCCCCGAAAAAAGATGATGACGCCCCAATCATCATTGAGACAAAAAAGAAAAAAACCAACCGCAAGGTAGTGCGGGAACCGCTTCCCTCCGCCGAGCGATGGAAGCCCTTTATCAGCCCCCTGAAAAAGGACTTTGACATCCGCGAGGAGATGACGCGTGACGCAAGGCATGCGCTTTTCAACGACCTGATCAAAAACGGCAGCTCGGAAATCCGGGCCGATCGAGCCTATGCGATTTTCAACCTGGCGCTGGAGCAGGCCCGTCAACTGGATCACGTGACAGGCGTCGAGCCATACTGCCTGGCGTTCTGCAAGCGGTTTGAGTTTGAGCAACTGGATGCCGAGGTTGCTTACCTGAAAGGCATCTTTGCACAAGTCGAATCCAAACCCCGTATCGCGCAGTTAATCAACGAATCCCACAAAAAAATCCAGCGACTTGAGCGGGACCAGAAATTCGGAATGGCCGCCTCGCTTCTCGGTGCCATCCTGGAATTGTCCGAAAAACCTGCTGGCAAGGACATCAACCGGGAGCACTTCGAAATCTGGTTGAAAGCGGACCTTTACCGGCAAAAGATCCTCGACAACCTGGAACCACTGAAACAGGCGAGTAAAAAGAATGAGCTGACGCCGGCCCAGCATCAAATCATGGGAACTTACGAATGTTTCATCAACAACAACGTTGAAATCGGGTTCGAGCATTATGCCCAGTGTGACTACAAACCGATTGCCGACATCGCCAAGAAGGCAAAACAGGTGGACGTCTCCAACGTTCACTCAATCGCGGAAATCGCTGACCCGTGGTGGGTTCTGTCTACTAAAGTCGAAGACGAAGAATACCTGTTCAGGATGCGATCCAAGTACTGGTACGACCAGTACACCAAGCTCGTCATTGGCAATGAAATCTCGCGAAAGATCCAGAAACGAATCGAAGAAGCCACGATCGGACTGGGGCTGAAACGCCTCTCCGCACCTCGCTCACCTTCCCAGGTCGTGTTCCTTGACCTGGAGCGTGAATTGACTCCCGGCGCAACCACTGACCCGGCAGCCATCCATTGCGTCGGAAACAACCTGTTAGCCATACTTGCCAATGAATCGACGACCCAAGGAACCGGTACCAGTTTGAGGGTGGTGGAGATCGATTCCCAGAATGAGATCTTCCGCTACAGTGGCTCCGGCTTTGTCGACCATCGCATCATCACTGCGATGAACCAACTGGCCTGGTTGAATCCGCGAGCAGGCATTGTGACAGTAGGCTCCGGTGAACTGAACCGGAAAAGCCCTTCCGCCAGCACCCGGTTTAGCACCCGGGAACCCGTCCGAGCCTTCGATATTGGCGTCAAGGGAGACGTGTTCGCACTTGCCGACAAGTTCATCTACGCCTGGAACGCACAGCAGGCATGGTCCAACAATTCCTCTTCCAAACTGAAACCAATCAAGTTCGAATCTCCTGCAGCCTTTATCCCCAGCCGGATCCGGATTATTCCGAATTCGACCATGATTGCCCTTTCGGACTCCAAGAATCTGATCCGGGTCAGTCTTCCCAGCATGAACGTGAACGACCTGCATACGGGTAAACCCCTTCAGGACTATGACATTGCCGCCAATGGAAGCGCCTACGTTCTGGGCCTGCAAAACGGTCTCCGTTATCGATCTTTCAAGGGAGGCAAGGATCTGTTTTTCGAGACCAACGAAGTGGTGCAGGTCGCTTTTCTTCCCGACCCCCGTTTTATCGTTTCGCTACACGAGGATCACTCGCTTCGCATCTGGGATGCCTTCGAAAAAAACAATGACTACCTGGTTACCCGGTTCGATGCCGTCGAATACAAGCCGACCCACTTTGCCGTTTTAAAGGATGGCTCCGGCCTCGCGGTGACCGATTCCACGACGCGGGTACGATTCCTGTCACTGTTCTACGAGTAACGCAAGGCAGCGTGAGGGAAACCCTCAGCCCCTGGAATCCCGTCACAGTCAAAATCCGTGGTGATCTTTCAAATTCCCGCGATGGTGGCCTGCCCGGCCGAGAAATGCTGCGATCGACAAACGGTGTTGTCTCGCCTCCGCTTTCATTCTTCTGCTGAAATTCCAGCAACCTCCCGGCAGCCCCAAGGCAGAGAAGAACGGCGCCGTTTATCCCCGGATCCCTCGGAAATCTACCGTCCCGGATCGAAGACGGGATACCAGACTGGCAGAACCGGAAACGTGATGGCCCGCTATTCCTTTTCCAAAAAAGCCGGCCCTGGATCGCCCGGCTCCTCCGGTCCACCCTCATTCGTGACGATTTCTCCCTCCACAATGTCCGCGTCCGCGGAATCAAAAGCTCCGGGTGAAGATGCCGATGTCTCTGCCGAAGAACCAAAAGGCATCCCACTCGTCATCGAAGAAGAAAGGTCGATCAACTGAAAGCGGGATTTCAACCAGCGGAACACCCACCTCTTGATACAGTTGCGCGAAAACGGGATCAGCAGGGCAAAACCGGACAAATCGGTAATCAGACCGGGGGTCAAAAGAAGTCCCCCGGCAAAAAATATCATGGCACCGTCCATCAGGGCATTGCCAGGGCTCTCTCCCCTGCCCAAACCGGAACGAATTCGCCCCCAGGCCCCCAGTCCCTGCCAACGCCAGAGGAAAACCCCCAGCACACCTGTGCAGATAATCAGCCCGAAAGTCCACCCGAAACCCCAGGTATTGGAAATAACAACCAGCAGAAACAACTCCGTCGCCGGAATCAGGATGCCCAGTAGCAGCAGGTAAGGTAACACGTCTCTCCCATCAAAAACGAACCGCTGCCCCGAGTTTGACACAAACGGGGCGAGAATCCAATATTCGCGTTGCAGGTCCTTTTCCCGAAAACCCTTGTGGAAATCAACAGGAGCGAGGACGGGGTCACCTGTTGCCAATTCGCAAGTCGGTGAAATAAAGGAAGTCAAAAAAAAACGGGATCTCCACCGAGATCCCGTTTTTCTGTTCTCTGGCAACGGGGTAGTAAAACTACCCCGTTGCACAGTTCAAGCTCAGCCGTGAGCACTTGTCGAAACGGTTGACCCAGAAACCATTGTTCCGACAAGAAGAAAATGCTCGACCCAGGAGGGAGGGCTTTTCACCGATTTCCCGCAAAACCGGTGTCAAACGGCAGAACTCAACCGAAATGTAGGAGTTGTATCCTGTCCTCAAGTGACGTCTTTTTGGTTACCGTTCACTTGTGGGGGCGTAATTACGAAATCCCCTCGATTGACTCAAGACCGTTTCTCCTTTTTTTTTTGATTACCGCGACGTTTTGCCAATCCAGTTGCAAAACCACTGTTTTTTGGCGTCGTTTGTCCTTTTTTTCCGG
>JAYZFP010000141.1:0-31876 GCA_036336715.1 Planctomycetota bacterium | reverse complement strand
TCACCGGGGGGCAGTCCCAGGAGTTCCGGACGAGTCGCGTAATTGGCTGCCGCTGCATTGAGGTTGCCCTCATAACCAAATCTCCTCGGGTCACGTCCGGTGATCAGACCCGCCCGCGACGGTGAACAGACGGGACTGCAAACATAGGCCTGGGAACAGAGAACACCTGACATCCGCAGTCCATCGATCATGGGCGTCCTGAGTTTTTTGCTACCCATGCAACCGAGGTCGCCATATCCCATGTCGTCGGCCAGGATCAGCAGGATGTTGGGCTGGTTTTCCTGAGCAGGCAGGCTGGCAACCCAACAGGGAGGTACCAGCAGCCAGACCAGGCAGGGGAGAACAGATTTCATGATGGATCCAATTTGGTGAACCATCCCATTATAGCACGACGGCCGGGGATCCCCGGAACCTGGTTTTTCATCGATCCGGTTTGCACCGCCCGAAAAGGACCCCGGGAAAGCTGTTTTGGCACGAATAATCACGCTGTTTTGATTGGACGATTTCCGGCTGTTTACTTATCATGCTGTTGGGGCTTGTTTGAAAAATGATGCTTAGACGGGATCATCCATGAGGATCCATTCCAGAACTGCGTTTACCCTGATTGAGCTTCTGGTGGTGATTGCCATCATTGGCATTTTGATCGGTCTGCTGATGCCGGCGATTCAATCTGCAAGGGAGGCTGCCAATCGTATCCAATGCCAGAACAACCTGAAGCAGATGGCGCTGTCGGTAAGCCACTATCACGACAGCCGGAAAATCCTTCCTCCCGCCCGCTTTGCACGACGCCCGGGGGAACCGGCAGTATACAGCTGCGCCTACGATCAACCTTCCTGGTTCGTCCATATTCTTCCCTTTCTTGAGCAGGCGAACCTGTACGAGGATTTTGATCTCTTTGACAGTTTCGAGATGGCACCCCGGGAATCCGTTCAGCAATCGCTTCCCGTTTTTACCTGTCCCAGTCGACGGAGATTTGAGGCCGCTGTGTCTGAAGACTCCTTCGTAGAGCATAAGGCCGCCTGCGGATGTGGCAGCGGCATCAAGTTTCGCGTGGCGGGGGGTGCGCTGGGGGACTACGCGGCCAACCATGGTGATGTTTCATCAGGTGCTTCCGGCGCAAGCTCTGATTTTTATTACGCCGGAAATGGGACCGGTTACCTGATCAGTGTTCGTCCGGTTTGTCACCGGGGGATGCCCACCGGTTGGGTGGATCGCCTGCGCATGGCCAGCCTGCTGGATGGAACGAGTAACACGTTCCTGATTGGTGAAGCGCATATTCCCCCCAGCAAATTTCGGGTCAATCCTGTGGATGGCCCGATCTACTCCGGTCTTGAGTTTGCCGCAATCGCCCGCGTGGGAGGGCCTGGGGTTCCCATTGTCAGGAACCGGTTCCAGGACACTCCCGTGGTCTTTCAATTTGGGAGTTACCATCCCCAGATCTGCAATTTCGCGTTGGCCGATGGTAGCGTCCAGGCGATTTCCAGCACCATCGATACGATCACGCTGGGCAGACTTTGTAACCGTGGTGACAGCGAGATCATCAACTACGACGGTTTGCACTAGCCAACACGAGCTGCCCGGGTGATGAACGCCTCGAGAGTGATGGCGGACTCGGAGTGACAGTTCACCGTGACAGTTTAATCGGAGCGATCGGCTCCTGATCCCTGCTTTACAATCCCTGCTTTACAGCCGGAGACGAATGGCTGCGAAGCAATGTGGAACAGAATTGTCGCTCAATCGGGTTTGTGCCGGGTTGATTGAGCAAAGTCCTGTTTTGACCACGCGGGCCGAGGGTTGGGTCTGCATTGCGCGTTGCAGCGAGGCCAAAGCCGTTTCTAGCACAGGAGTTTCTTTGCGACTCGCCCATGGACATCCGTCAGTCGAAAATCGCGACCGGCATGGCGATAAACCAGTTTCTCGTGATTTAATCCCATCAGGTGCAGGATCGTCGCATGAAAATCATGCACGTGCACAGCATCCCGGACAACCTTGTTGCCAATGTCATCTGTTTCGCCGTGGACGATGCCACCCTTGATGCCCGCTCCCGCCATCCAGCAGGAGTAAGCGTGCGGATGATGTGCCCGGCTCCTGGTGCCTTTGCCGTCCTGGGCCCACGGCGTGCGGCCAAATTCTGTGCAGAAAATTACCAGCACATCCTGGAGCATACCGCGTTGCTTGAGATCCTGTATCAGGGCAGCGGCCGGCTGGTCGACTCGTTTCGCATACTTTTCGTGTGAGGCAATGTCACGATGCGCTGCATCCCAGTTGTCACGACAAGCGCCGACAGCATCAATGACTTCCACAAATCTCACACCGGCTTCGATCATGCGACGAGCCATGATCACTTGGGACGCGTACGAGGTGGGCTTGTCGGCGGATGCTCCATACAAATCCAATGTGGCCTTCGTTTCCCTGCCCAGATCCAGGATTTCCGGAGCGTCCGCCTGCAATCCCCTGGCGGTTTCAAAGGAACCCATTCGGGCCCGGAGTTGCATGTCGGATTCTCGACCCTGCAAATGTTGTTCGTTGAGAGACTTCAACAGTCCAAGTTCCAGAGACTGTCTTTCAATGGTCGCGGATCGATGAAGGTTGGCGATGGGCGTCTTGCCGGGGGTGATCTGCACACCTGCATTTTTACCCGGCAAAAAAATTGAGTCCCAGATTTGAGGCCCTGCATAAGGCCGGTGCTCCGAGATGACAACATGCCCGGGCATGGAGGGATTCAACGTTCCAAGACCATGGTTCAGCCAGGCCCCCAATGACGGCATGGCGAAGCCTGTACTACCGGTATGCAGTTGCAGCGTGGCTTCGCCGTGGTCAATGTGGTCACAGTTCATTGAGCGAATCAGTGCGCACTGGTGCATCTGCCCGCGGATGTTGGGAAACAGGTCGCTTACTTCCGTGCCGCAGTGCCGGTTTGGTTGGAAAGCCCAGTTTGCGGCCTTCAGGTACCGGTCGAAATCCTTGCGACCAAATTCATGGCCAATGGAAGTATCGTGCTCCCTTGCGAGACGGGGTTTCGGATCAAATGTATCAACATGGGAGTACCCGCCTGACATGTAGAGGACGATCACCTGTTTGGCTTTTGGTGGAAAATGGGGTTGTGGCAGGTCTTTTCCCAGTACCGCGGAACTGCCGGGAACTATCCGGGGAATGGAGGCCGCAGCCATTGCCTGGCCCATGCGCTGGATTGCAGTTCGACGGCTGATGTTGGTCGTGTAAAGCGTCACGAAATTAGTCGATGAAAAAAAAGTGGTTGGTAGTCAACAAAACACGGCACAAAGCCTGGTATTCAGGCGGCGAATCAGTCTTCCGGTTTTCCAGGCTGGCCGGGGCCTGCCGATAGGATTCCAGGAATTCACTCAGCCTTTCCCGCTCGGATTCTGTCGTTGATCTGCCGTAAATCCTATTGAATAGCCAGTCGATCCTGGCGTTGTCCGTGTCAGCCTGGTCAACCACCAGGCGGGCCAGGCTGTTGGAGTGTCTGCGAATAAACCGGGAATTCATCAGGAAGAGAGCCTGCGCCGGACTGGTTGTTGATGGCCGTTCAGCAGTGCTGCTGTTCGTGTCAGGGCTGTCAAACAACCCGAGTATTGAATGGCGGAAGATCCGTTGTGTGATCAGGTACACGCTTCGATGATCGTGGTCGTATTCACTATGAAACGGATTGTTGAGGTTGTATCTGGTCTTGTACCAGGGATCCAGTGGATGAGCACCTGGTTGTGTCGTGTTCAATTCGCCACTGGTGAACAGAATGGAATCGCGGATGGATTCTGCGTCAAGACGTCGCCTTGAGAAACGCCAAAGCCAACGGTTACCAGGGTCGCGATTTTGAGTCCCGGGATTTCCGTCCAGGCTGCTTAACTGATAGGTCTCCGTCAACATGATCCGTCGATGGAGCTTTTTGATGGACCATCCATCAGCAATAAAGGATTCTGCAAGCCAGTCGAGCAGCTGGGGATGACTCGGTCGGGCGCCCTGCCGCCCAAAGTTGTCCAGAGTCGTTACGATTCCCTGTCCAAAGTGTTGCGCCCAAATTCGATTGACCAGAACGCGAGCCGTAAGGGGATGGCTGTCTTCTGTCAGCCATTGAGCCAATTGCAGCCTTCCGGAACCCTGGTCGATTTTGACCTCATTTACCGGTTTGATCGTGGAGAGAAAATGTCTCGGAATGACCTTGCCGGGGTTTTCCGGGTTACCTCTCAAGTGGATGGGTGAGTCGGCTGCATCCCCTTCCCTGACGCTGAATACGAAATCGTATGGCGGCTCCTTGCCGAGCTTGTCCTTTTTCTGTTTCACCCATTCCAACCCGTGAAGCATCAGCTCACGGAACTTGCCTGACCGAAAGGCACGGTGGGACTCCCGTTTTTCTTTCAGTGATTCAATCGACTCCCTGAGAGAAGCGATCACATTGGGGTCGCTGTTCGTGTTGCCTTGAAGTTCGACAAGTTTCGCCGCTTGTGATTTCAGGTCAACATCAGCCTTTTTGAATGCTCGAAGTGTTGGTTGAAGCCATGGCCGAAAATGGTTGTTGATCTGATACTCGTACCGGGCGATGAGCTCCCAGTATTCACGGGCGACCGTTGATGAGCTTTTTAACGGGTCGTGCGGGTTCAGGTCGAGAGGTGACTTTTCGTCTGACATCCCCATCCACGGGTAGACCGTACTTTGAAAGACGCCATAGATGCCGTAGTAATCTGCGGTGGGGATTGGATCGAATTTGTGGTCATGGCAGCGAGCACATCGGAGCGTGATTCCCATGACGCCCCGACCCAGTGTATCCATTGTGTCCTCAATGGTCATGTGCAGGCTGTCGGCCTTTCTGTTTCCGAAACGTCTGCTCAGTGCAATGAAGCCAGTGGCGACGTTAAGCCCCTTGGCCTCATTGGAGTCGGATGAAAGGACTGCCAGAATGTCACCGGCAATTTGTGCCTGAATGAAAGAGTTGTAGGGCATGTCATCGTTGAGAGCGTTGATCACCCAGTTTCGATACAGGTAGGCGGAGTGGATCGGGATGTCTCCAACATCGCCCTGGGTGTCGGCGTACCTCGCTACGTCCAGCCAAAGACGTCCCTGTCGCTCGCCGTAGCGAGGGGATTGGAGAAGTCGATCCACTACGGTGGAAAATGCAGTCTGTTCATCAGCTGGATCCTCAAGGTAAGCAGTTAATTCCTCAACCGTTGGAGGAAGGCCGGTCAAATCCAGCGTTGCCCGGCGAATCAGTGTGCGACGATCTGCTCGTGGATTGGATGTGAATTTCCGTTCCGATCTGGCTGCTTCAAGAAACTGATCGATTGGATTTCGGTTCCAGCGATCCGTCCCGGCTTTGGGGGGGTGCGTGACACGTCGCGGAACAAAAGCCCAGTCTGTTTCGGGATCAAATTCGATCGCCTCGGAAACGGTTGCTCGAGGTGTCTGCTTGAGGTTCTGGGAGGATCCTGGCCAAATTGCCCCGTCGTTTATCCACTGATAAAACAGGGCAATCTCTTGCCGCGTCAGGTTGTCATCTTCACCCGGAGGCATTCTTAGTTCTTTGTGCGTCTTTTGGACTGCTGCAATCAGGAGGCTGTCTTCGGCGCGGAATGGAACGATCGACGGGCCGTGCAGGCCACCGGTAATCAAATCCTCCCTGGATTGAACGGAAAACGGGCTTTCGGTACTGTCTTCACCGCTGTGGCATTCGGCGCAACGTTCCCTGAGGAGGGGGCGGATGCTTGTTTCAAAAAAACGTTCTTTCTCGGCCAGGCTGGGACTCCGCTTCATTGCCGGCTGGATGAGTTTTGAGCCTGTCTCAAAATGCTTGCTGATTTCAGCCTGGGTTAAGGCACGCGAGTACAACGCGATTTCATCCAGGCGACCTTCCCAAGGACTGTTGCGGAAATGGTTGTTGCCGATAATCCAGTCACCGTCGTTGTGGAATTCGACAACACCTTCGATGGATGTACGCGCGACGGCCTGCCCGTTGAGGTATGCGGTGGCCCTGCTGTAATTTTTAGTGCGGCTGACGGAAATTGCCAAATGATGGAATCTGCGTTCATTGCCAGGAGTGATCAACGCAGGATTTTCGATTTCAAGCCGGATGTTCGCATCGGTTTTGCTCTGGATGGTAAACAGGAGGTTTCCATCCTGGCGTTTCCGGTAAAGCCACATCGAGTTTTCGGTAAACCTGTCTCCATCGGCTTTGTAGAGGATGGAGTAATTGATCTTGTCGTTTGGCTTGCCTGCTTGATCGAGGAACCACACTTCGAAGGTGAAGGATCCGTTGAGCAACTCGGTGAGTGCCTGGTTGGCGTCATGATCCAGTTTCGAAAAGCAACGACCCGATAGCGAAGATCTCGAGTAGGTGCCTGCTAGGCCCCCGATGCCACGGCGGGGTGGCAGGGAGTTGGCATGCTCGGGAATGAGTTTCAGTGTTCCTGTTCCCTGGTCCTGAGAGTAACTCCAGTACAGTGCCGGGTTATGGCTTTCTACGAGCTCGGCATATTCATTGGCACTCGCTGCAGTGCCAATGAACAGGTAAAGAATGAAAAGTGAGGATCTTGGCATGAGCTGATTATAACCGGCCCACGCATGCCATGAGCGATTGGGTTACCCGGGGGCCAATAACGGGGCCCCGGGTGGCATCAAGAGATCCATGGAAGCCAGGTTGCCATGCTTTGGCCGGAACCGGTCCCCTGTACGAAGTTTTGGCCCTGGCTTCCAATAAGGGTGCAGCTGGGGACCCTTGGGCCATCGAACTCGAACTGTTAGAGTTTCCTGATCGGGATCTGTCAGGCATTCCGCTTGGGGTGATTCCGTGAGCTGCATCCACCCATTCAGCCGATTTCCTTTCGCCAACGCAAAAGGCTCCAAGATCGGAAACCGGGTAGCGAATACGATGGCATTCCCTCCAGGATGGTCACGATTGGATTTCTGAATCTCGAATGATCAAAGCACGGAATCTGCAAAAAAAATTTGCCACACGCCCGGCAGTTGACGGGCTGAGTTTTGAAATTGCTGCCGGGGAAACGTTTGGCCTGCTGGGGCCCAATGGAGCTGGCAAAACAACTACCATCAGCATGTTGATCGGCCTGTTGAACCCGGACAGCGGTTGCGTTGAGATTGGCGATCCGGAAAACCGGGGAGGTTCGCCGGTCGATCCGGGCGTTCGAACCCGGATTGGTGTCGCTCCCCAGACGCTTGCCCTGTATGAAAACCTGACGGCAAAAGAGAACTTGGTCTTTTTTGGGCAGATGTACGGTTTGGCCGCCGACCACCTGGCTGACCGGGTCGAATGGGCGCTCGGTTTCTCGCAGCTTGGGGATCGGCGTCATGACCGCGTCAGGACTTTTTCGGGCGGGATGAAACGCCGTTTGAATATCGCGGTTGCCCTGATTCACGAGCCCGGGATCCTTCTGTTGGACGAACCAACAGTCGGTGTCGATCCACAATCCCGTAATCATATCTACCAGGCCGTTGCGGAATTGCAGCAACAGGGAATGACCCTGCTATATACCACCCACCTGATGGAAGAGGCCCAGAGGCTGTGTGATCGGGTTGCGATTCTGGACGAGGGAAGACTCCTGGCGCTGGATTCGGTGGAAGGACTGATTGGTCAACATGGGGGAAAGTCGGTTGTCACGGGCGAATTGATGCAAACCGTTGATCCGGGTGCCATCGACGGGCTGACAGCTGTTACGCTCGACGGCAATTCGATTCGATTCGAGTCAGGAAGACCCCTGGAAGAAGTTGCCAGACTGACAGCACAGGGGGTGGTCTTTCAGGCACTGCAGATCAAACAACCGGATCTGGAGTCCGTATTTCTCTCCCTGACAGGAAGGAGTCTTCGCGACCAATGAATCGAATGGTCAGGATTGCGTTCAAGGACCTGAAGCTCCTTCTTCGTGACAGGATGCATGCGTTTTTTATTATCGGTTTTCCGGTTCTGATGGGCCTGTTCTTCGGGGCGATCATGGGAAACATGAAGCCGTCCTCTGACGGTCAATCCAGGATCAGCATCGGCTACCTGGATCAGGATCGCAGTTCCCAGTCGCAAAAGTTTTTCGATCTTCTTAGGGAAGGGGGGAAGGTCGAACTGGTTGAGTGCGAGAATCTGTCCGCTGCCAGGCGGAGCGTTCGCAAGGGGCAGCGGGTTGCCCTGCTGGTTGTCGAAAAAGGTTTTGCGGAGAGGGCCGGAGTTTTCTGGGGTGAAGCTCCGACAATCCAAATGGGTGTGGATCCCTCGAGGGCCGCTGAATCGGCCATGCTGCAGGGAATGATCATGGAGGCGATGGGTGAGCTGACACGCGCCCGTTTACAGGACCCGGGACTGATGAAAGACCTGCTTGAAAAATCCCGCCAGCAATTGAAAAAAGACACTTCTGTCAGTGAGGCGAACCGATTGTTGATCAACAGTTTCCTTGGTTCCGTGGAAACTTTGGTCGACAGCATGGGGGCCCTTCAGAATGCTGGCGACGGCACGGCAGACGTCTCATCCGGGGGTGGCGGGTTTTCCCTTGCCCGCCTGGAATCGGTCGTTGTGACCGGTGAACCGGATCCCGCGAGCCAGCGTGGTCAGATCAGGAAGTTGAAGTCGAAATGGGATATCAGTTTTCCCCAGGCCATGCTGTGGGGCGTGCTGGCCTGCAGCGCCGGGTTTGCAGCCTCGGTGGCACAGGAAAGGACGCAGGGTACCTTGACCCGTTTGCAGGTGGCTCCCGTTTCAGGGTGGGAAATTGTGGGGGGCAAGGCGTTGGGCTGCTTTCTTGCAGTGATTTCCGTGATCCTGCTGATGACGGTGCTGGGCCTGTCGTTGGGGATGCGGCCCCACAGCTATTCCATGTTGGCAATGGCGGCCGCATGCGTTTCGTTCTGTTTTGTCGGCCTGATGATGTTGATGTCGGTCCTGGGGAAGACAGAGCAATCCGTTAACGGTGCCGGGTGGGCCATCAACATGGTCATGGCGATGCTCGGCGGCTGCATGATCCCGGTAATGTTCATGCCGGGCTGGATGCGTGGACTGAGCGTGGTCAGCCCGGTTCGCTGGGCGATTCTCGCCATCGAAGGGGCCGTTTGGCGTGAATTCAGCTGGTCCGAAATGCTCGGGCCATGCAGCGTCCTGCTGATGATCGGAATCCTCGGGTTATCGGTCGGCGGTCGCGTCTTTCAGCGAATGGCACGGCGTGCCTGAGGCCTGGCTGGTTCTTCACTCTTCATCGTCAGCGGGTTTCTGCTTGCGGAAAGCTCTGCTGAGCTGCATGTAGGAATTGGCCACCTGTTGGCCCAGCTCATCACTTTCGTGGTAATTTTGTACTTCGATTGCGTCGCGCAGCGTGTCCAGGTTTTCCCGGTAGTTGGCAGCGACGGTGGAGCGAAATTCGGAAACACTGCCCTCGCGTAGAAAGACTCCCACTTCAAGGCGTCTCGAAAGGTCCTCACAGTAGGGGACCCACTTCTTGACCCCTTCCCAGTCTTTTGACTTGGAGGCGATGACGCAATTGGCATTGTACTCCCGCAACTCGGAAAGAAGCTGGTGTGCAGGCGGGTAATAAAGGTAGGTGCCGATCACACTGGCAACCACGAGGGAAACAATCGTCGTCCCCCCCAGAAACCAGCCAGGCAGGATGATGTCGAATCCTCCCTTGGTTTCCTTCTTGACGACATACCATTTTTCGAGGTCGACAAAGGTGCGCACCAGGGAAAATGTCAGGGCCATCAAGACAAGCGCCACCAGGAGATAACTGGTTCCGAAATCATTTTTCGCACGAAAGTCAGTAAGTTGCAGGCTGGCGGTTTGGAGCTGATCCTCTTGGTTGGGTGTAAAGGGGTGGGTGTAAATGTCAAAGGCATGGGTGTGGCCGGAAGGCTGAACCCCTTTGGGATACAGCGGTTTGTCCATGCAGTATGCCAGGATGACGGTGATGGAAATCAGCATTCCCAGGAACAGGAAGACCCGCTTGATTCCGAAGGCTGCGGCGAACCAGGTCAGCAGTCCGATATTGGCACCTGCCCCGAGGATCAAAAGTGAAAAAGCGGCTCCTACCGAATTGCCATGCTGAAACATGCTTCCGATTTGCCCCATGGCCTGGAGCGGGGTGGCATAAACGGGTGTCATGACAAAGCTCATCACGACCGGGGCAAAGAACTTGTCCGGTTCTGTTTCAGCCTGCAGGGCCCCCTTGGGCACCAGCATCGCCAGCAGCACCGAGCCGGTGATTCCGATCAATAAAAAAACAAGTGTCGGCCCGAGCAGCTCCCGACTGGTGCTGTCCAGCAGGGCCACCGAACGTTGCATGCCCACCGTGGGAAGTTCGGGATCCTCGGGAGGATCGTCCCGCTTCGGGAAAATCAGGTCCCAGGCGAATCCGAGAGAGGTGACGATCACCAAAGCGGAAAAAGTAAACACCAGGATTGCTATCGGGTCCGACAGGGTCAGCCCGTAAAGCACGGAAATCGGGTTGAAGAGCGGGGCGGTCAGTCCGAATGCGATGATGGTGCCGCCCTTGATTCCGACCCGGTGCATTTCGCGGACCACCGGAATGACACCCAGGGAACAGACGGGCAACAGCATGCCAACCAGCCAACCGATGAGCAGTCCGTAACGGGTGCCTTCGCCGAACAGCATCCTGGTTTTGGAAGGCCCCAGCATGCGTTTGAAAACGCCGGCGATAAAGCAACCCACGGCGATCCAGATTGCCGCATTGATCAGGACCTGGCAGCCCCTCAGGTATCCACAGGCCAAGTAATGTTCCAGCATTTTGCTTTCCCGTTTTCAGGACGATTCGATGGCGGTTTCGAGGCGGGCGATACAGTCCTGGATGGTTTTGGCATTTTTGCGATAGGCCTGTCGCTTCAGGTCGATCGATCCAGCCGGGGTAATCTGCTTTTCAAACAGATCCTCCATCGAATTCGACTCCGAATTCACCTCGTTCCATTTGGCTTCCGCAAGGTTGGCACCGGCGGCGATATTGGGAAGCCACGATACAATGTCCTTCATCTCGGTCAGTGCGTCAATTTGGACCTGGTGGACTTTTTTGGAGGTCTTCATTCCCTCGTGGTGGTGGTCTTCGTCTTCCGGTTTGTATCTGGATTCCAGGAAGAAATGGGAATGGGCGCTTTTGCCCTCACCGTGAATGATTTCCAGTACGGAGAAAGAAGTCGGCTGTGGCATGTCCAAATCCGAGTCAATCGCGGTGTGCAGTTCCCGCAAACGCTTGACGGCAAGCTCCGCTGTTTTCGGACGGTGAAATTTCATTTTGGGAAGTTTTGGCTTTGCAGAGTCACCCTCAGGTCCGGTGGCCGCAGGATTCGAGCAGCCGGGTAAAGCGAGAGCAGCGCAGGAGAGCGTGAAAACAACGAGCCAGCCACGGCAAAAAAACAGGTGGCGGCAGCCAGCCAGTTTCGAGAGGCAGAAAAAAGTCTGGAGGTTCATCTTCAATTACCTGCTTTCGTTGGGGACGGATACCGACTCGATAATCTCACTGATCAGGACGCCGGCAGCGGACTGGGATCCCTTGATCCTGAGGCCAAGGACAGGGGTGGCAACGGCCTGGATGTCATCCGGAATCACGAAACCCCGGCCAGCCAAAGCCGCCCATGCCTGGGCAACCCGTAACCAGAGCAACAGGCCACGTGGACTCAGGCCGAGTTCCACATCCGGGTGATTGCGGGTAGCGGATCCCAGGTCCACCAGGTAGGCCCGTACGGCTTCGCAGACCTCGACGTTGGCAACGCTGGTTTGAATGGTGCGAAGTTCATTCAGATCCAGTACCGTTTCCAGCGGATCGGAATCATCCACGAAACCCACGGAATTACCCAGCATCACGATTTCGTCCTGCCGCTGCGGGTAACCGATGTTCAGCTTCATCGCGAAACGGTCCAGCTGGGCTTCCGGCAGGGGGTAAGCTCCATGGCTTTCGACCGGATTCTGTGTTGCGATGACCATGAAAGAGGGTGGCAGCGGGAGCGTCTGGTTGTCGACCGTCACCTGTCTTTCGGCCATTGCCTCGAAAAGCGCGCTTTGCGTACGGGGAGTCGCCCGGTTGATTTCATCTGCCAGCAGCAGGTCGGTGAAAACCGGACCCTCCTGGAATTCAAAAGAGTGGTTCTTCTGGTCGAAGATGTTGAAGCCGGTGATATCCGTGGGTAGCAGGTCCGGGGTGCACTGAACCCTGGAAAACCTACCTCCAAGGGACTGGGCAAGGGCCTTGGCAATGGTTGTCTTTCCCAGTCCGGGCAGGTCATCAAACAGGAGATGCCCCCGGGCAATCAGGCAGGTAAGGATCAGTTCTACCACGTCCTCTTTCCCAACCAGCGTCCGGTTCAGTTGATCCCGCAAGGGACCAATGCGCTGGCTGATGTCGGATGTTTCAGTGGATTCGGTGATGGGGTTCATTTCAATCATTTTGTTGAAGTACGAATTCCCGGATTTTGGCCGGGCTCAACCTGGAAACAATGACCCGACAAGCCCGTTCAACCTGTTGGGCTTCGGGTTGGACAGAATTGCCGAATTGTCTTTGGTTCCAGAATCTGAAAAATTCATCCGGTAAGTCGCTGTCAATTTTTCGGAACCAGTTCCGGATCACCACGAACGATGGCCGGGGAACTCCGAACAGCCAAAGACGGGCGTCGATCAGTTGACGGGTCTGCCTGAGTCTCGTTCCAGGTCCGCAAAAGGTCATTGCCAGCCAGCAGCACCAGAAAAGGAAGGCGATCCAGGAACGTCTCAGGACAACCAAGGCGATGAACAGAAACAGGACCGCACCGGATAACAGGGGATGGGAGAATACGAACCGGATGGCGTCCAGGACCAGGCTCTCCGTCCGCTGCCAGAGCGTTCCGTATCGGACCGGTTGGGTGTAACCCGGAGTCGGTTCCACCGGAATCCAGTGCTGGCTGTCGAAACAGACTTCTGGCCACATGTGATAGTTTTCATGGGTCACAATTGACTGGCCCGATTTGCGAACGTAGTCTTTTTTCTCGACGACAAACCCGCTGGCAAGGCGGGTCTGGTAACCGGCCGCCCGCAAAAGCTGCACGGCAGTGGTTGCAAAGAGGTAGGAGGGTCCTGCTCCCTGTTCGAGAAACCAGCCTACCGTGTCCTCGCAATCGGGATCGGGAACCTGGTTCTCCGCCAGTTCGAAATGGAGACGAAGGTGATTGGTGATCGCTTCGACCTGACGCCATCCCGGTGAAATTCCCCGGGTCAGCTGATCGGCAAGTTCACGGATTCGGGACGAGGTGGGATTGTCGGGCAGTTGAGCCAGGTTGGGGTCTGTGTGACGGTGAAACGACTCAAAATCCTCTTTTCGCAGGGAATAAAGGTTGGCCCTTTGGCTGATGGTGTCGATGACGGTTTGGGAAGGAATGGTCTCACGTCGAAAACGGATCATCTCCGATTCATCCCACTTGAAGAGCCCCTCCTGGTCGACTTTGAAAATGTGCCAGGCTTTCAGAAACGGAGCAGCCGGCAGTGCGCTTGACTCCAGCCTGAGGATCTTGACCCGGTGATGCTGTTCTCCCGCCATGAATTCCGGCAGGCTGGATTTGAGAACAAACCAGGTGTGTTCGTGGTGTGTCTCCAGGGCGATGTTGGTCTCTTTTTCGGCGGGGGGCCGCACGTCCGACTTGGTCCAGTCCCAGCCATCAAAATGGTGAAAGCAGTCAACGCGAAACCGGGTGGGAACCGGGCCTTCCACGAAGAACAGGGCGTCCGAAATTCGGTCTTCCAGCTCTCGTTCAAAAACCTTCCTCGATTTCCGCACGGTGCGAAAGGTCTTGCCAGCCTGTTCGGCATTCTTGACTTTGTGCACGTGCTTGGCGATGGCATCAAGAGACTGGGCAGAGGTCATCTTCTTGCGTACCCTGACCGGCCCATCGTATTTTTCGGAAACCACGTCGTAGATCGACGGTTTCTTGTCCTCGATAAACTGATCCGTATCGACTGCGCCAACCGTGGTGGCGTTTTCGCCGGTCGTCAGCATGTCACCATCGCCAACGCCCGATCGGGCAAACATGTCGTCGTGGCCGTTTTCGCCACCTGATGAGGGCATGAAGCCCTGGACCACAATCAGGTTGCTCATCGGGCCTGCTGCGGCGGCAATCACACCCGAAGCCACCAGCAGGATCAGGGTCAAACCAAATGCAAAGCCCCGGATAGGAAGTGACCGGGTTTCGGCGTCCAGTTTTTTGGGAATCAGGCGATTCCAGTAATTTTCGACCAGCCACCAGAGAGCGGTCAACGCGTAGACAAACGCAATCAGGTAAACCAAAACCTGCTGGGTGGCAAAACAGACAAACAGGGCCACGGAACTGTTCAGGATGAAGGCCACATTCTCGGAACGGGCGATTTTGGAGAACAGGGTGAAGTACCATGCCAGGTTGAGCACGCAGAGAATGGCCACCAGTTCATAGGCGTCTCCGTATCCAAAGGACCGCATCCCTGCCTGGCTGGCGAGGGGAGCCAGAGTATAAAAAAGACCTACCAGCTGAAAATGGACATTGCGGTGCCAGCTCCCCGAAGAACGGGAGACATCAAACCGGTGACCCCAGAAGAAAAGCAGCAGCACGGGAATGGCGAGGTACAGGAGCGTTTCGACGGCAACCAGCAGGAGGGGAGCATTCTCGGGGCGAAAAAACTGGACTACCGCAACGGCCAGCAAACCCATGGACAGCTGAACCCGTCCAGGCAGATCGTTCCAGAATTGTTTTTTTCTTCCGGACATGTCAGATCCCGTGGCTGTATTCCGAATTCCAGCCTTGCTTGAGGTCAGCTGCCGCCGTCTCAGGCAAACGAAGAACCAGCGAGTCCACTGTTTGGCTGCGGCTACCCTGGGTCTTTTTATCGGTTGGTTCAGAACCAAACCCCTGGCAGTCAATCTGGATCTTTTTTACGTCCCGGGTCACCGATTTCTGGAGGCCGGAGCGGTCTGTGCAGACCAGGAATTTGAGCCTGCTGGAAGGGCTGAATTGGGCTTTGGTCACCTGCAGCGGAGAATCCCGCTGGTTTTCCCGGAGTTGTTCAAATTCAGGGAGCAACGCCAGGAAATCGAGGATTTCTTCCAGTCCCTCCCGGTTGGAAGTGCCCCGGGCAACCGAAACGGGCAACCCAACGCAATCCAGTTTGATCATGAACTGGTGCTGATGCAGCTGTCGGCACAGGGAAGCGGTCGTGCGAATCGCCCATTCAAAACTGCTTTGGCCCCCGTTGCCGCTGTGGCTGGAGACGGCGAGGTCGACAATGATATGTACCGCTTCCCGGGAACAGGTCTGCAATTCCCGGACAATCAGCCGGTTGCGTTGGGCCGTCTTCGACCAGTGAACGTGCCGAATCGAATCGCCCTGCCTGAATTCCCGTACCCCAATGGTCTCTCCATCTTTGCCAGCCCGATCTTCCCACGTTTCTTCGGCACTCAAAAAGGAAGAAAAAGTCTTCGGTTTCCCCTCCAGTTTTTCGCTGGCCGGCCAGACGGTCACCTTGTCCTCGATTTCCAGTTCGCGGAAACACTTGATGATTCCGAAAGGAAATCCGTTGGCAATCACCGGTGCATTGGCGGGTAACTGTCCCCTTTTTCGGGGTGTCAGTTTCCACTTGAAAGTGGAAACGCACCAGCCAGCGACTTTTTCCAGCCCGACCGCTACCAGGTCATCTTCGTCCACAATCTCCTGGAGGAAGCTGCCTTCGACAGTCAATCCATAAATGGGCAGAGGGCAACTGTTCCGGATGGTCAGCTGGGCCACGGTTTCCTTGCCCTCGGATGTCCTGGCTTCCAGGAAGGAAATTTCGCAGCTCACCGAACGGAGGCTGATCCACGGCCAGACAAATCCGATCGCAATCAATGCCAGGAAAGTCCACATCAGAATGAACCCCTGGGGACCGATGAACAGACCGATCATCAAAGATGAAAAAGCCGCACAAGCCAACCAGCCAATCGGTCGCTTCAGCCAATAGACGTACTGGTTGAACGAAGGGCAGAAGTCATAGTTCAAAAAGCCGGAGAGGACCGACAGTGTTCGGGATACCATGGCAACTTTGTGTCGAGTGGGTCGCGAAGCGTAGTTGATTTCAGCTTGCCTGGGGAAACCGACAGCCGGATCCGATCCATTTGGAAATTTGCTTTTCGCAGGATCAGGCGAGTCGAATGGGCTGGCAGGCCGGAATGGTCACTGAAAGAGAAGCGGTTGGGGACTGTCCATCCGGGGGATCTTCGGCGTGCGTTGTTTTCCCTCGAAAGGGTTAACCGAGCCCAAAGGTCCTCAAGATGTCGCACGGCGCGTGCGAAAACCATGAAACAAATTCATGGGAACAATCCCTACGCAACCGGGGGACCACGCTGTTCGAAAGAGGCGATGAATTGGAGATTGGGAGAATCAGCTCGGGCAGGCAGGTTTTCGCAGGTTTCCTCGCCTGTCGAAATTGAAAAACAGGCGACAGAGTCAAAAGTCACACTGGAAAAAAACTGGCATACCAGGCAATGGCCGTGGCAGGATGAACCGTGGTCCCGGCGGGAGAATTTTTCTGCATCCGAATTCGGTTGTCCGTGGGATCGGCCACAGCCACATGCCTGGCTGGTGACTTCGGCGATCCCTGCATCACAGCAATCATGGTGTCCGAGAAACGGAGCGTAATGCAGTCCGGGACCGCCTGCCGCAAAAGCGGCAAATGTCGCAAAAAGGAAGCTGCGAATGACTCGGTGAAAATTCATGACTCGGATCAGGGCTTAGGAGGAGAGGCTCCATTTCCGCATAAGGGCAGGTTCGATAATAGCCATAATAAGCCGATTTGTCCATGAAATGTGTGTCATTTGCAGGCTTTTGCCAACGTGCGGGCAGTTTCCCCCGGTTCGGATCCTGTCCATTATGACGGTTGTAGTAACCCCGGTGGGTGATCGCCGCAAGACGCGATTCCCATGGGGATTCTCACGGTTTATTTTGACAAAAAATCGTCTAATTTCCGGGCCTTGCGTGAATTTGATTCCATTTTTTCAATATCCGCGGAAAATTTGCCCGCGGTGGAAACGGAAGGTCCTTTTTTGCGTCCAACCCGATATTTGGACATTGGACGGTTGGCGGACGTTTTCCTATCATTGAAGGTCCGGCGATTCCTTTGTCCCGTCTCCTCGCCGAAATTGTTCGATTCATGGCCTGCTGCAAGTTTCAGCGGGCGATCATTCGGAAAGATCTCTATGAATGAGAACGCAGACCACCGGTCTGCCCGTTAACAGAGAAAGCCCCCGGGATAACTGATGAAAAAAAAATTGAGAGTGGCATTTACGCTGGTCGAACTGCTGGTGGTGATCGCCATTATCGGCATCCTGATCGGGCTGTTATTGCCCGCTGTCCAGGCAGCCCGGGAAGCGGCGAGCCGTATCAACTGCCAGAACAACCTCAAGCAGATGGCTCTGTCGGTATCCAACTACCACGATACCCGAAAAATCCTGCCTCCCGCACGGTTCGCGACCCGACCGGGTGAGCCGGAACAGTACAACTGCGCACTGGATCAGCCTTCCTGGTTTGTTCATATCATGCCGTTTATTGAACAGGACAACCTGTATCAGGACTTCAATATTTTCGACAGCTTTGAAGTCGCACCCAAGGAGTCCCTCGAACAGTCGCTCCCGGTGTTCGTCTGTCCCAGTCGACGCAATTTCAAGGCAGCTGTTTCTCCGGAAACTGTCGTGGAAACCCGCTTGCCATGTGGTTGCGGAGGGACCAACACTCGCGTGCCTGGTGGAGCCCTGGGGGATTACGCCGCCAATCATGGGGACGTTTCCAACGGTGCGATTGGTGCCAGTACTGATTTCTATTACGCCGGCAATGGCACGGGTGCTTTGATCAGTGTCCGCCCGGTCTGCCAGGGGGGCATGGCGACTGGCTGGATCGATCGGCTCCGTCTGGCCAGTTTGTTCGATGGCACCAGCAACACCTTTCTGATCGGGGAAGCTCACATTCCTCCGAGCAAGTTCAAGGTGCCCCCGGTGGACGGCCCCATCTACAGCGGGCTGGAATTTTCAGCCATCGCCAGGGTGGGAGGCCCGGGAGTCCCGATTGTGAGAAACAAATTCCAGGACACGCCAATGGTTTTCCAGTTTGGCAGTTACCATCCGCAGGTCTGTAATTTCGCCCTTGCTGATGGTAGTGTTCAGGCAATTTCGAATACCATTGATACCATCACACTGGGCCGACTCTGTAACCGGGCTGATAGCGAAATCATTAATTATGACGGTCTTCACTAAACTGCTTTCTTCGCTGCTGATCTCCTTCCTCTTTGCACTCGTGTGTGGATGTGGCAACGATGACTACCCTCGTCGCTACACGGTGACGGGAACGGTTACCTTCCCGGACGGGGAACCTGTACGGACCGGCGTGGTCGAATTTCTGCCAAAAAACGGCAACTTGACTGCCAATGGCAATATCCAGTCGGATGGAACCTACAGCCTCTCGACCATTGAAAGTGAAGATGGCGCCTGCCCGGGCGAGTATATCGTTGTGATCAAGCAATTCATTTTCTACGATCGCATTCCCGAAGAGAAACACAGTCATGGTGGCGACATGAGCATTGAGTTCGCCGACCAGAAGACAACCCCTCTTCGATTCGAGGTTCAGGCGACAAAAAACGAAGCCAACTTCGTTGTAAATTACCGGAAAAAAGACCAGTAATCGATCTTTTCCGGGCCCTCTGGCCCCCTGGGAAACTGCCGGTACGAACCGGCCGGGGTTGACCGTTTCAGCTGCCTTCAGCCAGTTACCGGCTTTCCAGAAACGGTGTCGGGTACACCCATCGGTCAAATCTGCTGGCAGCTGCGGCAGGGATGTCCCGGTTCGCTTCTCTCCGGGATTTCAAGGCCGTTCAAATTGGTCTTTGCCCGCCCGGAAATTGGACGACAATGATTCCTTTGGTGAAGGCACGCAAGGCTGGAGTTGCCCGCTCCGGTTTCCCACCCATCCATCCACAGGAGAGCCGGTCATGTCCGAGAACAAGAAGCAGATTGGGTTGTTCAAGAGAATCATTCGTTACTTCCTTGCCGGGCTGTTCACCATCCTGCCAGCGGTAATCACGATTGTTGCCATTGCCTGGACCATCGATTTTCTGGCTGGGGTCGTCGGACCCGACACGGAAGTTGGCGAGTTTCTCAGTCGGATCGGGTTGCGGTTTGTGACCGATTCAAAATTTGCCTACGTGGTCGGGTGGATTGGTTTGGGCCTCGTCATTCTGTTTGTCGGGATTCTGGTGGAATCCGGTATGCGTGGGTTCATCAACCGGCTGACCAAGGCGATCGTCCGCCGCATTCCCCTGATTGGCAAGGTTTATGACACCTCGGAGCAGCTGGTGAGCATGATTGACTCCGGTGGAGATGACAAGCTGAAGGGAATGAGCGTGGTCTACTGTCAATTCGGGGAGCAGAAGGGGGTGGGAGTCCTTGCACTGTTGCCGACCAGCGAAACCGTACGGATCCGGGGCTGTGACCACAACGTCGTCATGATTCCCCAGTCCCCGATTCCCATCGGTGGTGCGTTGCTTTTTATTCCCGTTGACCAGGTCGAACGTGTCGAGATGCCCGTCGACACACTGATGTCGATTTATGTTTCCATGGGTGTGATTGCACCCAATAAAATGGGTGAGTCCGACACCGCGAGCCCCACGGCCAGTTGACCGGTTGCCGTCATTGCGGCGTCTTTCCTTTCCGGAGCGGTCGGGTGTTGTTCGAATGAAGGGGAAACCGCACCGGCATCTTCATGACGGTTGAGACTGTTACGGGCACAAAAAAACCGAACCGGCGATCGCCGATTCGGTCAGTTGTTCCAGTCAAAGGTGTCCCGGGTAACGCCTCGCAAAGGCCGCAAAGACCGCGAGGAGCAATAAAGACCCGCAAAGAGCAGCAAGGAGCCGCCCGACTCGGTTCCCCGGGGCTTAAAAGTTGATTTTGTACTTGCTCGACATTTTTCGCCGCAGGTCTGCCGAGCGGTTGTCGATATCCAGCCGGGACTGATCGACCTCGGTTTTCATCTTCTTGATTGACTCGTTGTTGAGTTGCCGTGATCCCTTGACCCGCTCGGTGGTGTACTTGGAATAACGATAGGCGTAGCCGTAGTAATAGTTGTTGTAGTTGTAATTGTCAGTCGCGTTGTCGTAGTTGGCACCGTACCTGACCTGGTTCTCGTAACGCCGCATGTCCATCTGACGGAGTTTGGAGGTCATGTCCCGGAAGGAATGGGACACGAAACTGCCGAAGTTGACGACGTCAGGATCAACATTGACGGTGGAGAGTCCATCCATCTGTCGGGCGTACTTTTCAAACCAGGAGGCCCGGGAATCGAGGGAACTTCCCTTGCGATCGTACATTTCCGTTACATATTCCATGATGGAATCGTAGTACATCTTGGAATTGCGACCTACATCGACCTGGGAGTCATCCGCTTTTCCGGTGACTGCCGAATCAACACCATGGCTGATTGGATGCTCGATCAGGGAAGTGACCTGGTTGAATGCCATGGTGGAAAGGTTGCCCCGCAGGATAATGCTGTTTCCCTTGGTTTCCGTGCTAAAATCATTGATGTCACTGACCATCAAGCCGTTCTTTTCCAGAACGGTAACAAGCATGTTCTTGGCGTGAGGAACCACCGCGGCCGGACCGCCGGTAAAGTCAATTTTGATCGCGCCATTGATCTTGTCGGTGACACTGATTGCAAATTCGATTCCCCGCATCATGGAAATTGTTTTGACAACAGAATCCATCGAGTCCATTTTCATTCCACCGCTCTTGATGCGAAAAGCAACTCGCTCCGGATCAATGGCATCCTGGAAGTCAAAAGCGATCATCACCTGGGCCGAGGTGTTGGCGAATCCGATAGCTTCCTTGAGATAGCTCGAGACACGGTTCTGTTTCCCGTTTTCCCGCAGCCAGCGGGCGGTCATCTGCCGATTGGCAGGTTCCATGGATGCGATCATCCGACCGGCTTGATGCGGAGCGCCTCCACCAGAATGGCATACAGGGCGGGCAGAACAATCAGTGTCAGGACAGTTGCAACCAGCAAACCGTAGACCATCAACCAGGCCAAACCCTCCCATAACGGCCCGCCCGAGAGGCCAAGTGGAATCAGGCCACCGACCGTGGTGGCTGTGGTAAGAAAGATGGGGAGCATTCTCTGTTTCCCGGCCTGGACGAGGCAACCGCGGAATTCTTCCCGTGTCAAACCGGAGATGGGGCCTGAGGTGGCGCCCGAGGCCCGTTTTTCCTCGATCAGGATGTCAGCAAATTCAATAAAGATCACACCTGTATTGAGGACAATGCCGAACAGCGAAAGGAGTCCCAGTTGGGGCATGAATCCGAGCGGGTTGTCGGTCATCCAGAGCCCCAGAAAAGCGCCAATCAATGCCATTGGCAAGGTTGTCAAAATCAGCGTGGTCTTGGACCAGCCGTTGTATTGCACAACCAGGATCAGGACGATGGCGACCAGTGAAATGGCAAAAGAAGTCAACATCTGCACCGAGGAATCCTGGCTCTCCTCGTACGAACCACCCACCTCGATCCGGTAGCCGGCCGGTAATGTTTCGATGATCTTTTTCATGCTTTCACGGGCCATGATCTGTTTCACCACGTCATTTCCGGAAACCGATGGGCCAACCTCCGATTTGACTTCGATCGTCCGGTTGGAATTGCGGCGTTCAATTTTTGCTGGCTGAAAGCTGCGATCGAGTCCGGCAATCGAATTCAAGGGAATCTTGCCCACCGAACCTTCGACGAACACGGTGTCCAGGGTCGACAGCGAATTGAGATTCCTGTTGTCACGGGAGGAGGCATCGGGGCCGCCTTGCTGGAGACGAAAATAGATCGGAACCTGGTGGTCACCCTCGAGGAACTTGGAAAGCTCGACACCGTCGTAGTAGGCGGCCAGGCTGTCAGCGACATTCGAATTGGTCACGCCGGAGAGGTTGGCTTTGACTTCGTTGATTTCGACATCCACCTGGAACCCGTCGATTCCCCAGGTGTCATTCACGTCCCAGGTATCGGGATGATCGCTGACAACGTGCTTGACCTCTTTGGCAATCTTTCGCAGGGTCGGAATATCGGCAAAGCCGGGCCCGGAAACCCGGATGACGACCGGTTCTGCGGGGGGACCCAGTGAAAGGGCCTTGGGGATGATCCGGGCACCCGTGATCGGCTCCAGCCCGAGGGATGGATCGCCGGTCTCACTGACGCGGCGGATGTCGGCGATGAAGCCGGGTGTGGATTTTCCATCGTTCGTGCGGATCAGGAGCTGGGCCACGTTGGTTGCCGGTGAAAGCGGGCTGACACCGAGGGCCCATCTCGAACCGCCACCGCCCACCAGGGACCGCATCGCTCGAAGTCTCTCGACGGTGTTGCCGCTGGCGTCGCGGGCCGGGCTCAGACGACGAATCATCTGCTCCAGCTGGCGAACGACCTGGT
The DNA here is from genome assembly GCA_036336715.1 of Planctomycetota bacterium. GTDB lineage: Bacteria > Planctomycetota > Planctomycetia > Pirellulales > Pirellulaceae > JABAAE01. The sequence continues at coordinate 9,470 of JAYZFP010000141.1, read as the reverse complement.
CGGTTTCCTCAATGGTCGCAGTTTCGGGCAGGACCACGTTGACAAAAAACTGGTCCCGTCGGTCCTGGGGGAAAAACTCGGTGGCAATCGGCAGTTTCGTGGCCAAGAAGACCAGGACCACCGAAATCCCGAGAATCCACCACTTGAAATCAAGGGCCTTCAGGATCAACCAACCGTAGACGGCCAGGAACAGGTTCTCTTCAGAGGTGGCTGTGGAATCGGCCTGTTCGTTCTTTGCACCGCGGCGAAATTTTCTGATCCAGCGAGTGAACAGGTCATTGATCCACGGCAGGGGGGCCGCAGGAGCATCCGGGTTGGCCGGTGGCCGAATGATCGCAGCGGCCAGAATGACACAGATCGTCATGGCCAGGATCCAACTCAGTATGAGTGTGGTGGAGAGGGTTACCGGCAAGCTGTAGATGTACTCGGCGCCTCCCCCCTTGAGGGCAATCAGCATCGGGAAAAAAGCGGCAACTGTCGTCAGCGTTCCCACCAGCATCGGGAACATCAGCGTCTTTCCCGCGTCGATCGCGGCTTCCATCGGCTTCATGCCCTGCAACAGGTTGACACGGGTCTGGTCGCAGACCTGGACGGCATTGTCGACCAGCAACCCGAGCGCAATGATGATGGAGGCAAGTGATATCTGCTCCAGTTCCACGCCAAACTGGGAGACAATTGCAATGGAAACCATCACGACCACCGGGATGTTGGCGGCCATAACGAGGGCAGTGCGGGCCCCCACGAACAGCCAGACCACGATCACCACAATCACGATGGCTGCAATCACGTTGGAAATGACGTCGCTGATTTTCTGCGTCACATTGTCGGACTGCATCGATACCGGGGTCACGCCGATGTCTCGGGGGACCACCTGCTCGATTTCTGCCAGTTGACGGTATTGCTGCATGCAGGACTTGCAGACGTCAATGATGTTGCTGCCCGATTTCATCGTGACTCCCAGGATGACCGCGGGGTAGCTGCCGCTGCTGTCCGTATACCGGCAGTAATTTTTCCGCGGATTTTCATAACCCCGCATCACCTTCAGGCCTACGTCCTCCAGCTTGATTGGCAAAGCGTTTTCATTTTCCGTAGAGGCCCCGATCGTGATCGAGCGGATTTCATCCACGAGGTTGAATTCACCACTTGGCATGATGCTGAATTTTCCCTCGGCGGTATCGATACTGCCGCCGGAAACGACGATGTTTCGTTCGGACACTGCCTGTCGAAGCGAGCCGATGGTCAGTTCCAGGTTGGACCAGGTACCCGAGTCGGTTTCGATGTAGATGGCTTCCCCGGTGATACCGTACTTGTCCACGCTGGCCACCCCGTCCAGCAAACGGAAGGAGTCCCGCAGCTGGTCAGCGATCAATTCAAGTTGACGGGGAGAATATCGGTGAAATTCATCAACCTCTTTCGAATCCGGCAGGGGTTTCTGGTAGATGGCCAGCACCAGGACGGAAGTGTCCCCGAAACTGTCGTTGACCACTGGCCGGATGCGCGAATCGGGCATCGGCACCAGTTCCACCCGGGCGCGAATCTTGTCCCAGACATTCTGGATGTCGGCGACCGCCACATCGTCGCTGAGGTCAACGTAAATCGTGGACAGCCCGTCGATCGTGGTGGATTCAATCTTGTCGACCTCTTGCAGGCCGTCGATCGCTTCTTCCAGTTTGTAGGTGACCAGTTCCTCGACCTTGATGGTGGGGGAACCGGGCCAGCGGGTGGAAACCACGCAGGTTCGGATGGTAAAAGCCGGGTCTTCCCGACGGGACATGGTCTGAAAAGTGATGATTCCCCAAAAAGTCATCATCAGGACGACCGATACCACGATGGGGCGGTATCGCATTGCCAGCTGAGCCGGGTTCATGTTCAGTTCCCCTCCGCCACGATTTTGACTGTTTCCCCGTCTCGCAGGTAATGCGCTCCCCGGGTGACATACTGTCTGTCAGCCAGGGATTCCGATTCCTGGGATGAACCGATCCGGAGCATCGTGGAAGTTCGTTGAATCGGTTCCCGGGAAAGGTCATCCAGGATGATGATTTCCTTCCTTTCGGTGGGAACGACCTCTCCGGGCTTGGAACCGGGAGGGACAAGGAACAGGTAGTAACGGCCGTCTTCGTGCAGTATGGCCGACATCGGAACGCTCATCTCGGGAGCCGTATTTCTTTCGCCGATATTGACTTCCACCAGGTCACCCGGGCGGAGCAGCCATTGGCTGGCATCATCCACGAGGATCCGGTAGCTCTTTCCGACCTGCCAATCCCTCATTTTTTCCAGCCAAGCCTGTTCGTTTTCCGGTTGGATCAATCGCGGAATCACGTAGTCCCGCTGGGGATCCAGTTGACCGGGATCCAGGATGGTCACTTGTCGGTAATAGAAATCTCCGTAAAAGAGCATCCGTCTCGGATTGACCTTGACCGGAACCTTGCGGACCGAAAGAACGCGGTTTTTTGGCAGTACGGTACCTTCCTCATAATTCTCCACTTTGAGAAGGAAGGGTTGGGGACCGTCGAGATCGATGATCCAGGCTTCCAGCGCCACCCCGCTTTTTTCATCGATGCCGCCCTTGAAAAAGGGAAGATCCAGCGGTGCCGGTGCTCTCAGCGTGCGGCCATCCACCGGCTTGTTATCGACCGCACTCTCGCCAGGTTTGGAGTTGCCCGGGGTGGAGGGTTGAGCATTCGATGCCCCGGAATCCGACAAACCCCCAAGGTTATCGTTGATCATCAGCAGTTTGACGGTGTAGGTTCGCGTCTGGGGGTCGGCCACCGAGTCAATTTCGAACAGGCTTGCCTGGCGAGTGGAATCGGCTCCCCGGGAATTCGGCAGTTGAACGGTCACCAGTTTTCTGCCACGCAACAAACGTGATGTCTCCGAAGATGCTTCGAATTCGATCTTGATCGGATTCATCATCTGTACCGTGGCAATCGCCTGACCCGGTGTGACATTGCTGCCGGCTACGACTTCCACCGAGGTCAGCTGTCCGTTGAACCGGGAGTAGACGACGCAGTTCCGCAGATTGATTTTTGCATCCAGCAGCGATTTTTCATTTTGCTGTTTCTCGATTTCCAGTGACTGAAGATTGATTTTTTCAACCTCCAGAGATGACTGGAGTTGTGCCACAACGGAAACGGCATTGTCATACTTTGCCTGGTAACGATCGACCTCGGCTTGGGCAGTTGCCTGCTCTGCAAACAGTTGTTGACTCCGCTCAAGTTCGATGCCAGCCAGTTTTTCATCCGCCTGGGCCGCGCGGATCTGAGCCGGCAGCAGGTTTTCAATGTTGGATTCGGAGGACTTGATTTTTTGCAGGGTCCTGGCAATCTGGTCTTCGGCTGAGCTGACTCTGAGGCGATAGACCTCGTCGTCAATCCTGGCGATGGGGTCGCCGACGTAATCATTGGCTGTGCTGCCTTCCTCGAGAACGATCCCCTCCTTTCGAAACCACATTTTGTCGGTTCCAGTGATCAGAGCATTCTGTTCCTCGACCCACTCGATCTGCCCCGCGACTTCCGCAGAAATCTTGTCGGTCTTCCATGAATCCACCGAAGCGTTGACACGAAGTTCACCGGCGGTGGCCGCGGTCAGTTGCAGGCTGGAGACGCTCACCGGCCTGGGCAGCTTGGTGGTGTTTTCAGAATCGGAATCAGTCGAAGATTGGCAGCCGGCAACAAGAATCATTCCCGGCAGCAGGACACAGTGCATTCGCAGCGCGTTAAGAAACATCGGACCCCCGGTGGATCGGAAAAAGGTGACTGGTACCTCGGTCCCGGAATGCATGACCTCCGCTTCTCACCCCTTGGGTATCAGACAAGAAGAAACGGACTGGGATCGGTTCATGCTGGTGCAGTCCCGGGGGTTGGTTTCCAAACCGGGACCATTTCCAGTGACGGTGAGGTTCCAGTATAACCAACAGCCTGATTTTTTGAATTCCGGAAGGAAGCCCGTCCCGGAAACAAGCTGGAAAGAGTCCCCCGCTTTGTTGGGAAACTGAAAAGGAGCCTCCTTGGCCTTTGCAATCCAGCCGAGCTGGGGGCAGTTGGTGCAAATGTTCATCTGTTCAGGTTTCGGCGGTTCGCAGGTATGATTTCCCTGGATGAATGGCGCCTGCAGGCTTCATTTGTCGGACTCCTGAAAACTCTCATCGATCGGTGAAAACATGCTCAAACCCATCCTGTGTGGCATTGGATTGTCGGCGGTTACCGTGATGCTGCATGCCAGTGGCACCTTGTGGTGGATTCAGCTGATGCGAAAAAAGTACATTCTCCCTTTTCGGGAGATGAACAACGAACAGCTTCAGGAGGCGTTCGACTTTCGCCGCTCGGTCTGGATACTCGGTTTGACGACCACGTTGCTGAGTTCTCTCCTGGTCATTGAAGTTTCCCTGTGGGCTTTGGCCTACATCCTGATTCCTGACATCGACTGTCCCCAGGGGGTGGAAGAGGCTTTTTATTTTTCCATCGTCACCTTTACCTCCCTCGGTTATGGCGACATCGTGATCGAGGGGCCTTGGCGGATCATGAGTGGAATGGAGGCCATGGTCGGCATCCTGGTTTTTGGCTGGAGCAGTGCTCTTTTGCTGACCGCTTTTCTGAAAATGCTGGAAATTGGTGACCCCTCCCGATCGAAATCAGGCCCGGAGTGAAGCGAACGGGTCCGGTGTGTTTTTCGGCGGCCTCCCGGGGCACGCGGCCAAAAGGTGCAGGATTCGCTCAGCCGGCGTTATCCTGACTGCCCGGCAGCCGGCCCGGCAGGGGAAACGGTTTGTCGGCCTGGCTGCTGAAAAGGTAAAAATCTCCGTTTTCGAAACAGTAGGTGGCGACCAGTTCTGCCGGTTGGGGATCGAACCAGACGACAAATACCCATTTGTCATAACCGGTATCTTTGGGAAAGGGCTCGACCTCGACGTAGGAGAGTGGACCTTCGTCCATCACGGCATGAATGTACCAGTCCACCGGAGAATCCGTGCCGACGTGTTCCCGCCCCAAACGGGTGATGTTCTGCTGCAGAAAATCGCCTCTTGGGCCCCACTGTGCCGGATCTTTGGGTGGAGGGGGTGCTTCCTCAGTGGGTGTGGAAGTTTCTCCCGCCGAAGCATCGGCTGGGTCGCCTGTATTTTTTCCCTTGCCGGACCGTAGGTCAGCCATGTCCTCGCGATTCATTAACCAGCCTCCGGCGAGTCCTACCAGACAACAGATGATTCCGATCGCCGGGAAAAGGAGATGGTTGGCCCTGAATCCCGCCGTCAGGGAAGATTGCTCCGGGTTGTCAGGGTTGTAATAAACCAGGCAGCGGTCGTCAGTGATCAGCTCGTTGATGGCACTCCAGGCCCGTTCGCTGCTGTCATAGCTGAAGCCTGCGATCTGCAATCGGTGGCCATGGTAAATTTGCTCATCCACCCGGAAATGATATTCAAGCACCGGATTATAGCTGACCCGGGTGTCACCATCGGAGTCCCGCGATTCACTGCGCGTGACCTTCTTGCTGATTACCTCGCCTTCCACCGAAGGCCAGGAACCCGACTGAAATGCTTCGCCCGCGCCCATGAAACCGATGATGGCAAACACAAGGCCGCCGAGGATGAATCCGCCCGCCCAAAAAAAAGTAAAAAGGCGTCGGCAGCCGAGAGGAAGAAGTCCGTTTTGGTGGGGAGCGTTGATGGTTGCAACCTTGGCTTGAAGAATGGAATGGGACCAGGTCTGCCTCGTGGAGGGTGACGCTTGAGCGTCCCCCGGGAAGCCTATCGACTTTTGCATTATACATTTTCGGGCGTTTGTCTGACCGGGGCGGGATGCGATTCCCCCGGAATTTGTCACTTGCTTTCCCGGACCAGGAAATGCAGGGGTGAATGGCTGGTGATGTACGGGTGAACCGTTTTCACCCGGGGAGAAGATGCTGAGAAAATAAATGGTGATCATTACCGGGAGATTCGCCCGGCACGGCCAAGTCGCGTAGCCCTTTCCCTGCCGCCAGTTACCGTTTGTTACCCACCTGCCAGGCAGCGGAATCAGATCTTCCGATCGAACAGTAACCGGAAGCTCGGCGTTCCTATTTTTCGGGTGGGCTTTCCCTCGTTGGTTTGACTTTCGATCCCCGGTAACCGTTTGTTTTTTTTGGTATCGCTTTTGGCCTCCCCGATTGCCAAACAGGTGCCCCCGACTATCCTTGTCGATTTGAAATCGAGAGTGGCTGTGCCGGCTTTTCCCGGGTGGCAGCGTGATAACCAATACCTGGATGGATCCCCGGAATACTGTAACCGCCCGGAATTCTGGACAGGCGACCGTCAAGGCCGAACCGAACTTCTTTTGTAATGCCCATCATGACAACCGCTTCCCCTTCCCCACGCCGGCATGACCTGGATGCCTTGCGTGCCATCGCGATGCTACTGGGCATATTGCTGCATGCCACGATGCCCTTTGTTGGGCTTCCAGAGAAATTTTTTCCTCTGCAGGATGTTTCCCAGGCCCCCTGGATGGGTTTGCTGCTGCATGCGATCCACGGCTTCCGGATGCCTCTCTTCTTTTTGATCAGCGGTTTTTTCTGCGCCATGTTGTGGCGTAAACGGGGATTGGCTGCCTTGATCTCCCACCGGTTCCAGAGAATTTTTCTGCCCCTTTTGATCGGGATGTTCACCATCATTCCGGCGACCTGGGTAGCCTATTCGCTGCCGGTAATTGCCAGGGCGATTGCTGCTGAACAGCGGGCAGGACAGCAGGACAACGATGAAAAGGGGAAGGATCCGGACTCGGCAGAAGCCAACCAGCAAACAGATTCCCGAGTCAGCCGCTTGTTTGAAGCGATCGGGCGACGGGATGAGACTGCTGTACGTGAATTGCTCGAGGCAGGTGTTTCTCCCGACAGTCGTCACCCCCGTGGCTACACCGCACTCAATGCCTGCAATTACGCCAACACGTCCGAAATCAACCGGTTGTTGCTCGATCAGGGAGCGGACCCCAGTCTCCCCTCGGAGGAAGGTGATCGGAACACGCCGTTGCATGAAAGTGTTTTCTGGGGGCAGTCTGAAATTGCCGAACAGCTGCTGGAGGCGGGTGCCGATCACCGGGCAGTCAATCTCAAGGGGGCAACGCCCGCCGTAATGGCCACCGTTGACATTGACCTTGCCTTCAGGATTGCCCAGTTGATCGGGCTGCGTCTTTCCAAGGAGGAAATTGAACGAGGAAGAGAACGCATCGGGGAAATGCTGGAGGTGCCCCGGCCGCTTGTCCCGCAGCAGGAGAACTTGATGGCGATCCTCATGTACTCACCCGTTTTTCACCACTTGTGGTTCCTCTGGTACCTCTGCTGGCTGGTTGCGGCCTTTGCGATCTGGGCAGGACTGCTGGGCAGGTTCCCGCTGCCGCGGGTGTGCTTGATGCCGCCGGTCTGTTTTCTCTGGCTGCTGCCGGTAACCTGGCTGTTTCAAAACCGGATGGGGGTGATGCCGGATACCTTCGGTCCGGATACGGCCCTCGGACTGGTGCCGGTTCCCTCGATCCTCGGTTACTACGCCGTCTTCTTTTTTTATGGAGCCTGGTATTTTGATTGTGACGACGAATCCGGAAAGCTCGGCCGATCCTGGATGATCTGTCTTCCGCTAGCGATGTTGGTCGTTTTTCCGCTGGGAATCGAATTCACCACCGGTGATTTCGGTTTTGCACACCGCCTGGCCCCCGTCAAAGATCACCGTTTTTATTCCGTCCTCTTACAGGTGGCTTATGTCTGGTTGATGACCGTTGGCAGCCTGGGCCTGTTTCGCAGCTGTTTCCGGCGTCCCAGCAGCCGGTTGCGTTACCTTTCGGATTCTTCCTACTGGCTTTACCTGGCCCATTTGCCCCTTCTGACGGTGGTCCAGTTTTCAATCAGCGGCCTGCCAATCATTGCACTTGTAAAAATGCTGGGTGCGTTGTTATTTTGTACAGTCCTGCTGTTGTTGAGCTACGAATATGGAGTTCGTTACACATTTGTCGGGACCCTGCTCAACGGACCCAGGACAAGAAACACCGACAATTGATGCTGAAAGCCCTGCACCATGGATGACGGTTGCAGGAAGCGATTCAAAGGAGTGAAGCTTCGCATGAAAAGAACATTCAGAAGTACGTTTCGCGATACGGGTCGCTGGAGCGAGGTCTGTTCAGTCACCCAGAAGACTTCACGTGTTTCCTGGAGGCATACCATTCTCAATGGCCTGGCCAGCAAGAGGATTCTCTTTTTTGCGAAACCGGACTGCGATTCGCGTGAGGCAGTGGGCAGCAGGGAATTGACACTCGACGAAGCAGTCGCCCGTGTCCGTTCGCTGAAAAAAGGGGAGCACCTGTTGGCCCTGATGCTCGACGGGAGTACCGCAGAGATCCTCTCACCAGAAGACCAGTCAGTCACCAACGAGGAAATTGCTTCGATCTTTGATCATCAGGACCGGCAGACCCGGGTTCCCAAAATCCTCAAGCGCTCGGGAACCTGAACCGGGTCCTGCACGCAGTCCGGGGTTTTCAACCGGTACCAGGGTTTCCTGGATCTAGGGGCCCTTCCCTCGGAAAGATCCAGGGGACCTTCCCCCGGAAACGGCATTGTACCGTTTGCGACTGTTTTCAATCTCATAATTGGCCTGGATCGTCTCAATCAATGGATTGCGGGGCCATAACAGCAGGGGGCCTGCCTCCTTCGGTTTCCCACCGTTGGATGCACTGACGCGGGATTTTTTCAATTCTGTATTTGCCTTGACCAGCAGTTCGGCAGCTTGTTGGTCCCAGTTTCCCTTGACCGCTTCCTGTTTGGCTGGCCATTGTTTGACCAGAACCTCTTTTTGCTGATTGAAGACCTCCTGCTTTTCGTCCCTCAGCTTTTTCCACTCCTCCAGTTCCTGCAGGTACTTGTCGCGGGATTCGACGTACCGGCGTCCGGTGGAGGTCTCTTTCAGCCGTGAATCGATTTTTCCTTCCCGGCAATCTGATTGAAAACTGTTTTTGAAGGGTGCAACCCTGGCGAGGATCTTTTCATGGTCCCGCCTGATGACATCGTGAATCAAAAGCAGCTTTCCCCATTCGAGGGCTTCGGGGGTTTCGTTCTCGATGTCTGCATCAGTGATCCTGGCACGTTGTGCATTCATTGCCTGTTTGGCAGCTACTCGCAGTTTCAGGTACTTTTCTTCTTCCAGTGCGAGTTCCTGCGGAAGGTACTGTTTACTGAAAGAGGGTGTCGAGGGAGCACGGGGTTCCCTCGGAATGACCGGCTTGAGGGTGGTGGGCATGTCAAAACGTGTAATGGTGGATTTGATCATTTTGAGGGACGCATTGAATTTTGCCGGTTCGCTCAGGCTGGAGCCCTTTGAGATTTTTCGAATCATCGGGAGAATGGTGTTGGCCTGCATCACATAGAGCCCGCTCATGTCTGCCGCAAAAAAGACTTTTTCCCCGAAACCCTTGTTCAGGACTGTCTCTACCTGTTTGGGGTCTGCTTTTTTCTCTAGTCGGCCG
>JAYZFP010000140.1:0-6270 GCA_036336715.1 Planctomycetota bacterium | reverse complement strand
GTAAAGCCAGTTCAGTTCGGTGTCGCTGGCCTCTTCGATAAAATGGAGGCATCGGTTGCGGAGTGGATGGCGGCGGATACGTTCCGCGATACCCTCGCACATCCAGCCGACTTTTCCGGCGATGGCGAGGTGAATATCCTGGTTCTTCTGCCAGATTCGATCAAAGGCATCCAGCATGAATGCGTGGTTCTTACGGGGTTCAATCGTTCCCACCGCAAGGTAAAAATTCCCCTTTTCCAGTTGGTCACCGGTTCGTTCACTGTCCGGGGCAGGGCAGGAGGGAACCCTGCCGGCAAAATCCGCACCGAGTCGAAAGGATTCAAACCGGTGCGATTCGGGAGCAGGCATCGCAGGTGTCCCGGATGCCAGTTCCCCAGCGTACTCCAGCAGGTCCTCGCGGACGGTGCGTGAGATGCCGATCATGAAGTTGGATCTTTGAGTAACCTGCTGCAACCAGTCCGAAAAAACCGTACGCAGTTGCTGCTGGTGGAAATTGGGGAAACGGACCGGGATCAGGTCGTAGACGACCGTTGCCACCCCGGCGCCCGCCGTCTCAGCCGCATCCAGCAATTTGTCGAGTGGCAGATCCCACGACGCATCCAGCAGCACCAGGATATCGTTTGGCTGCAATTGGACGGATTGTCCCGTCAGTTTCCGGTAGGTCCGTGAAAAACTGCGGATAACGGTTTTGGGGACCAGGAGTTTTCGCAGCCGGGAAAGCAGCGAGAGGTACTTTTCGCCGGCCCCCTTTTTGATCCGGGAGAGTCCTCCGGCCAACGTCCGGTGTCCGGCCATCCAGAGAGCTGCCAGCTTGCGGAAGCAGCGTTCGTCCAGTCGGGGACGTCCGTCAAAGCCCACGGGAGACAGCGACCCTGCCGAGCAGACGACCGGTACGCAATCAATACCCAGTTCGCGGGAGACCGATTCGGATTCCCGGGCAATGTTCCGCACGACACGCTGGATTCCGGTGTTCAGATTGGTGGTGGCGGCAATGGTGACATCCAGCAGGAGCCGTCGTCGCGTTTGTCTGTCTTCCTTGCTTGAGTGCGGATTCACGGTCATGCGGCATCCTCCAGCCTGCGAGCTGCCACCGAACGGTAGACTTCCACCGTTTTGCGGGCCGACTCCTGCCAGGAAAACTCTCCTGCCCGCTGAAGACCCTTGCGGATGAGTTCCTCTCGGGCCGATTCACTGTCGAACACCTGTTCGATGGACGCTGTGATTTCGTCAATCGAATAGGGATCAAAAATCAGTGCAGCATTTCCGGCGACCTCCGGCATGCTTGCCCGGTTGGAGGTAAGAACGGCGGTGCCGCAACTCATGCCTTCGAGAATGGGAATCCCGAATCCCTCGTAGAGGGATGGATAGATGACTGCACGGGCATCGGTGTACACCGATTTCATGGCCGAGTCCTCAAGGTAACCCTCATGAGTGACACGACCCGGAAGACCCAGTGAGGCGATCTGCTCCTGTTCCGTTTTTGAAAAAGGCTTGCCACCGATGCATCGGAGCCGGATGTCGGGTCGACTGGCGGCTGCATTGGCAAAAGCGGTCAGGGAACGCTCAAAATTCTTGTAAAAATTCCGTTCGCCGACGTAAAGCAGGTAAGGCTGCGAATCCGTCGAAACGGGAACGTTTTCCAGGGGCTGGAAATCGGAACCGAGGTGAATGACCGTAATGCGTTCGTCCGGCACGTTGTAATATTTTTGCAGGTCTCTGCGGGTGGATTCGGAAATGCAGATAACCGCATCGGCACGGCTGAGGGCCGATTTTTTCAGGCGGACCTGTTTTCCGTAGGGGTCCATCTGGGCCGGAAACCGCTCATGGATCAGGTCATAAACGGTCAATACGGTCGGGATTTGAATTTCGCCGGAGAGGTGTCTCAGCGAGCTGTAATAGTAGGTTGGATGAAGCACGTCGGGATTTTCCGTCTTCATCCGTCGGCAGGTCCGCTGAGCAATGATTTTCTTTCTCAACGGCTTGATGGGCCAGAGCAGGGGACCGCAGGTCTCGATATGTGTCGAGAGATTGGGGTGGGAAGGGGGCACCGCGGGACGATTGGGTGCTAGCAGAATGGGATGCAGCCGTTCCGGCAGGTTGTGAATCAGGCCGTTGAAATACCTGACCACACCCCCGTATTTCTGGATACGGTATATCACTCCATCGTATAAAACGCGCATTGAATCTTCCCTGATGCAGACAACCCAGTGTCAGGACTTCGGTTTTTGTGTCAACCTCAAACAACGCGTTGACTCGATCACGAGCATGAGGGTACGATTCTGAAACGAACCGGCGGACGGGAGATTTCCGCTACCTGAATCCGGCTTGTCATCGTGTACCGGCATGGTGTTCCAGCGTTGTGCCCCCTTATTGCAAAGCACGCCTGCGAAGCTGCCGGTTTTGGTCGCAAGCTGTCGTGGCCATACCATTGTCCAGGCGAAGCCCTGATGGAAAATTTTTTTCTGATCGATCAGTCATTAAGGAGTCTGGGGGGACACCATTTTGACTATTCCAACCTGGTGGCTCGATCAGCCGTTCAAGCAGGGTATCGAGTCGTCGTCGGTACCAATCGCAAGTTCCGGGAACCGGAGACGCTGGGTGACTTCGAGGTGCGAAACCGTTTTCGTTACACCACCTATGCCGCCTGCTCCCGCCTGACCGGGATCCGGGACATGGTGGCTCACCGCAAAAAAGGGCTTCTTGCCAGGCTGGGGTCTGCGGTTCGCTTCGGCAGTGACTCGCTGAATGAGAGTTGCAGCCGGGAGCAGAGAATCAATTCTTTTCGGGATGACTGCGAGAGTTTTTTTTCTGAGCCTCTGCAGTCGGGGGATATCGTTTTTTTTACCACCCTCTCCGATCTTGAGGCAGAAGGCCTGGCGCGCTTTATCAGCAGCCGGGAGGATGCCTGTCTCGCCCATTGGCACCTGCAGTTTCATTTTCCCATTTTTCGTGGCCGCACGGCCGCCTATGCGTTTCAGCAACCGATGCTGGATGCGATCCGGGAACCGCTTGGGCACCTGCAGGATACCGGGGCCGACGTGCATTTTTACGTAACCTCTGAAACCTTGAGGGACCAGTACCTGCAAACAGGTTTTCAATTTGAAAGCCTGCCCTATCCGGTCCACCCCGGCCTGAAACGTCCCGCTGGTGTTGGCAGCGGAACGAAGCTTTCTGCCCGTGTCAGCTTTGCCGGAGCGGTAAGAAAGGAAAAAGGTGCCGGGAAAATCGAATCCATCATGAATGAAATCCGGGAACAACATGGGCAATCGGTCCGCTTTGGGATCCAGAAAAAGAGACCCAAGCTGATTTCCCGTCTTTTTCCCCGTTTCTCAGCCCAGCAGTCCCTTGATCCATCCCTTGAGGTCTACACCTATCCACTGAATGCGGAACGGTACCACGACTTTATCCGTGATACGGATATCGGTTTACTGACCACCTATGACAGCGAAACCTACTTTTCCAGGCGGGCCGGTATCCTTGGTGAATACCTGACAGCGGGAGTCCCCGTTATTGTGCCCGGGGGAAGCTGGCTCTCGGATCAGGTCGAACGGGTTCAGCAGGCTTACCTGCAGGGTCTGCTGCAACAGGGCAGCCAGGCTTCGGTTCGGCTGCAGCCGAAAAAGGTGACCCACCATTCAACAGGAAAGACCCTTGTCAGGTTCCAGCCGGACGGGTCGGGTGCCTGCTCGGGTTACTCGCACAACCTGGTGGTGTTGGAATTCCGGGTCGCCCAACCCTCTGCCCACGGTAACTATTTCCACGTCTCCTGCTCGCAGTCCGCGATCATTGATCGACGACTGGAAAAGCAACTGATTGGCCAGGATCGGTCTGGCAGCAGCCGTCTTGTCCCGTTTTATGTTCCACCGGGTTCCACTTGCCTGGAATTTGAACTGGAGCCCGCCTTTGGTGTGCGCGAGTGGGAAGTCAAAAACCTCGGGGCGACGCTGCTGGCGGGTGAACAGCCGATTCCCCGGAGTTGTGTCGGGCTGGTAGCCGCAGATACCAGCCAGACGGCGGCGTTGACCGGGGAACTGATCCGGCAGTATGGCCATTATCGAAAATCGGCCGCAGAATATTCTGGTGAATGGTATTCCCATCACGATCCGGCCGGAACGCTGGCAACCTTGATGGAAAATTCCCATTCCTGTCACCAACAGCCCTGTCACCAACAGCCAACGGAAAAAGCAGCGTGATGAACGTCCTTGTTGTCGGTGGAGCCGGGTATATCGGTTCCCACATGGTCCGTATTCTTGAACGGGCAGGTCACCTGCCGATTGTTCTGGACAATCTCTGTGATGGTCACCGGGACTCGGTCAGCGGGCACAAGCTGATAGTCGGCGAGCTGGCCGACCGGGCACTGCTGGACGAGGTACTGACTGAGAACCGGATCGATGCGGTCATGCATTTTGCGGCATTTGCCAAGGTCGGTGAGTCGGTGGTTGATCCGGCCAAGTATTACGTTAACAACGTGATGGCGACGCTGGAGTTGCTGGAGGCGATGCGCCGGCATGAAATCCGCAAATTCGTTTTTTCGTCGACCTGCGCGACCTACGGTGAACCCGAACAGGTGCCGATCCGCGAGAGCGAACCTCAGAAACCGGTCAACCCTTACGGCTTTACCAAGCTGGTGATCGAACGGGCACTGGACGACTACGCAAAGGCCTACGGATTCGGATTCGCGGCGCTGCGATATTTCAACGCAGCGGGTGCTTCCCCGGAGGGCGACATTGGTGAGGATCACGATCCGGAAACGCACCTGATTCCCATTGTGTTGCAGGTCGCCCTTGGCCAACGTGATCATGTCACCGTTTTTGGGGATGATTACGACACGCCGGACGGAACCTGTATCCGGGATTACATTCACGTGGATGACCTGGGAGCGGCTCACCTGACCGCCCTGGAAAAATTGGAGTCTGGAAAGGGTATCAAGCTGAACCTGGGAACCGGCAACGGGTACAGCGTGCGGGAAGTCATTGACGCCTGCCGAAAAATTTCTGGAAAGGAGATTCCGGAAGTGATGGGACAGCGGCGGGCGGGCGACCCTCCCAGGCTGGTCGCTGATTCGAGTGCTGCAGCACGGGAGCTGGGTTGGACGCCCACTTACCAGTCGGTGGAAGAGGTAGTGGCCACGGCCTGGGCCTGGCATCAGAGTCATCCAAACGGCTACCAGGACTGAACCCGCGATCGGTCAGACGCTGCCCTTTTTCGTATCGCCGCAGAGACGATAGGCAGGGGGGAAGGGACCCCTGCCGCCTTGGATCCTGTCGGACCGGTTTGCTTACCGCTGGTTCCCGAAAAATTTCCCGCAGCCGCTTCCGGGCTGACTGTCTCCGGGTCCCGCTGCCACGCCAGTGGTGTCTGCTGAAGTCGTTCTTCCGCCGGGTACCGGCCGATGCTGGTCAGCAGCGCGATTCCCACTAGAATTGGGGGGAACTGGGATTCACTCACAACTGGTTTTCGATCGACGGGGAAATCGATGCATTCATTGACTTTCAAAAAAAAATCCTGCTGTGCAATGGCAGGACTGCTGATCACCTGGGCTCTGGCCTGTTTTCCGGTACGCGGCCAGGAAAAGGGGGAACTTCCCGACCTGGCATCGCTGCTGAAGACTTTTCATTCGGAGTTTCTCCTGGTTGAACCGGGAAAAAAGAAATTTCCTGCCGAGTGGCCGGTACGGAATCCGCAGACCGGTAAAGAGGTGCGGGTGATCCTGAAGGAACCGTTCCATATTGCAAAGTATGAAATTCCCCAGAACCTGTGGCGCGAAGTGATGGGATCCAACCCGAGCCGCTGGAAGGGAGAACGGAATTCGGTTGAAATGCTGACTTTCGCGGAAGCCAGCCGTTTTTGCCAGAAAGTCACCCAGTTGATGATTGAGCAGAAGTTGATCCGGTCGGACCAGTTGGTCCGGCTGCCGACGGATGTCGAATGGGAATACGTAGCCAGCGCGGGTGCGACCACGAGGTATTCCTTCGGTGATGATGTGAAAATGCTGGGGGATTACGCATGGTTCACCGGTAATGCCAAAGGGAATGATCCACCTGTGGGAGTCAAAAAGCCGAATGCCTGGGGGCTGTATGACGTTCACGGTTACCTGTGGGAGTTCGCGGTTTCTTCCTGGGAAGGTGATCGGCCCCTGGTTCACTTGGACGCCAAAAGCTGGCGCAGCGGAACGCATCAACCGGTACTGCGAGGGGGTAGCTGGAAGGATGCCGCGGCACGGCTGGAAACGCACACCCGGGGTAAGGCCGCCAGGAACCTTCAAGACGA
>JAYZFP010000139.1:0-63939 GCA_036336715.1 Planctomycetota bacterium | reverse complement strand
GGACGGATGGCGGCCACCGACCGAAATGTTCTTCGACTGGGAGCCTTTGAAATCCTTTTTTACGATACCCCGTCGGCCGTCGCAGTGAATGAGGCTATCGAACTGGCCAAACGATACGGTAATGAGTTGTCGCCTACCTTTATCAACGGTATTCTCGATCGCCTGATCAAAAAGCAACAAGTATCACCGGCAAATGCAACCGGTTCCGGGGCCCCGAACAACACAGGGGATCCTTCGGCCGGGCCTCCAACCGAATCCGCGGATCCCCCTCCGGCTGAAACCACCAGCGTCACAGGCGGGAATGGCACCCAGCCGGACTCCGAATCCTGATTCAAATCAGGTAAGATCCCGTTAAATCCCCAAACCCACACCGGCCCATTTAATAACGTCAGCCTGGCAAGAAGAATCATGTCCTGGAACCTGTTCGGTAAAAAGAAAAAAGACGACACCCCACAAGCTGCCCCAGCGGAAACCCCAGCGGAAACCCCAGCGGAAACCCCAGCGGAAAGCACTGGCGAAAACGCCCCCGCGGACGAAAAAGCCTCCCCGACGCCCGAAAAAAAATCCGGGTTCTTCGGTCGAATCAAGCAGGCTCTTGTGAAAACGTATCGCGTCCTGAACACCGACATTCAGGATGTTTTCAAGGAAGGTCGCCTGGTAGACGATGATTTCCTGAAGGAAATCTTTGCCATGCTCATTAAAACCGACATGGGTGCGGCACCGGCAGCATCCATCCGCGATGCCATCGGCAAGAAGTACCGGGCTCGAAAAGTCGAGATGTCAGACTTTGTGGCCACGGCCAAGGAAACGATCCGGGAAATCATGGACCAGCCGGATGAACCGATTGTCCACGCAGAAAGCGGGCCAACGGTGATCATGGTCTGCGGCGTCAACGGCGCCGGAAAGACCACCTCCATCGCAAAATTGACCAACCTCTTCATCAAGGAGGGCAAATCGGTTGTCCTCGGTGCCGGAGACACTTTCCGGGCAGCAGCAGTCGAACAACTGACGGTCTGGGCCAATCGACTGGGAGCGGAAATCGTCACCGGCAAACAGGGTGGGGATCCCGCAAGTGTTTCCTACCAGGCGGTCGCCAAAGCAGTCGAAACCAATGCGGACATCTGCATTGTGGACACCGCGGGCCGCCTGCAGACCCAGACCAACCTGATGGATCAACTGACAAAAATCCGCAACGTGATGCAAAAAGTCGTTCCGGAAGCTCCCCACGAGTGCCTGCTCGTTCTTGATGCGACTGCCGGGCAGAACGCAATCAGCCAGGCCAAGGGGTTCAGTGAAGCCGCGGGCTGCACGGGCATTGTGTTGGCAAAACTGGATGGTTCCGCCAAGGGCGGCGTTGCCATCCCCATTCGGCAGGAATTCGAACTGCCGGTCAAGTACATCGGGCTTGGTGAAAAGGAAGACGACCTGGCGCTGTTCAATGTGGAATCGTTCGTCGAAGCATTGTTCGATTCAGAAGAAGCTTGAAACCTGGAGGGTTTCAAAAAATGGACGCTGTCTTCCCCCGCCTGCCGCCCCAACGCATCTGGAGTTTCGGCGCATCTGGAGTTTCGGCGCATCTGGAGTTTCGCCGGTCGGGGTGAAAGATTCCTGACCAAACCGGATCCCTGAAAAGCGCGGCTCAAGCTGGTAGGATCAACAGAGGCAATCTGACCCGGCTGAAAAAAACAATGACACGGTCCCCATTCTTCGCTTTCGTCCAACCGATGGCCTGCCTGCTCTTCATGGCAGGTTTTACCTGTTTCCCCCATTCCTCTCCACGATGCCGTGGAGATGATTTGCTCCGCAAGAACGGATGGCCGGCCCAAACTCGCAAGATAGCAATCCCCTCCACCTCGGACCAGTCAACGCAACCCGCCGTTTTTTACCGGGCCCAAAAGGCGGGAAAGCGCCCCCTTCTGGTAGGACTCCACACCTGGTCCAGTGGCTACGCGCAGGGGGGAGGGGAAGTCGTCTACGCCCGTTGGTGTATCGAGCAGCAATGGCATTTTGTCCATCCCCACTTTCGTGGACCGAATTGGACGACATCGGCGATGGGATCCGATCTGGCCGTGCAGGACATACTCGATTCGGTTGAGTACATGAAGGCTCACTGCGAGGTGGACGAGGATCGCATTTACCTCGTGGGGGTCTCCGGGGGCGGATACGCTTCGTTGTTAATGGCAGGCCGGGCTCCGCAGGTCTGGGCGGGTGTCTCGGCATGGTGCTCCATTTCCGACATCGAAAAATGGTGGCGATTCCATGCATTCAAGGACAAAAAATACCAGCCCGGCAAATACGCTCAACAGATTGAACGGGCACTCGGTGGCCGGCCTGACGTCACGCGATCCTTGAAAGACGAAGCCGCGAGACGTTCCCCCTTGATGCACCTGCCCGGGGCAGAGGGCGTCAATCTCGACATCAATCATGGCATTCAGGATGGTCGGCGTGGGAGCGTTCCGTTCACCCATTCCATCGAAGCATTCAACCGGATCGCCAAACCGGCGGACAAGCTGACCCGGGAACAGACCCAGGAATATTACTCATCGCTCCGATTGCCCGAAGGTTTGCTGACTGCCGGGGAGGACCCACTTTTCAAAACCAAACAACCACTGTTCCGACGAACTTCCGGCAATGCCCGCCTGACACTGTTTGATGGCAGCCATGAGATCATTCACCGGGCCGCCCTCAACTGGTTGGCCCTTCAGAAACGGGGCACACCGGCAAAGTGGAAGGTCGAAAAGGAAATCCCACTCGAATCCGAAAGCGGCGAAGGCCGCGCAAACCGGTAAACGGGATTTGACCATGGGATCGATGCGCCAAGGTCAAACAGGACCGCTACCTGCCTGGAGCTGCCTCAATCCCCAGCTCATATTTTCGAGGGCTGTCTGACATTGACTCAGTTGGTAATCGCCAGGTACTGCCGCTTGAGAAATTTTTTCAGCACATCAAATTTGCTGGAGTCATTCCCCACGGCAAAAGCCAGCCCATCCCTCGAGTTACCCAGAATCGCCTGGCAGAATTCCTTGTAGTCATCCAGCAGAATCAGGTTTTCTTCGAGGTAGAAATGGGCCTCGGCCAGGAAAGGAATCTTGTTTTCATCCTTCCGGCCACGCAAAGCCTTGAGCCGGTTCAGGACATTCTCACGATTGAGATTGGCAGGCAATGGTCCGAGCATCAGTTCCTTGCGACAAAATTCCTCGAGTTTGAGCATTTGCTGATAGACAGCATCCTCCTTGAGCGGGTTTTTACGGTCCTCCCTGATTTTGAGGTTGTTCAATGGTGCGCTTTTCCAGAGTTCCCTGTTGCGCACCACGTCGATCAAATACAGCGTGGTGATGTTCATGCTCTTCGATTTGTTGATCGGTCGCAATTCGATTTCGAACAACAGCAGCAGGTCATTTCCCCGCTGCCGGGCAACCTGCATGTGATGACTTCGACGGGAGTCGACATGAACCTCAATCCCTGGAAAATGAAGATCCGGTATTCGACGGCTGTCAAACAGCTCTTCAGCCACCGACGCGTTGGTTCTGGCATCAGCCTGCCTGTTTTCCTTCCCACTGCCATCCACCATCGGAATCACTTCAGCCAGGTAACTCCCGAAGGCTCCTTCCGTAACCAGTTTTCTCAGGACGATCATGGCGTCCAGACCGATCTGCCCCGTCTTTTCCTCCAGTTCCTTATGCCCGGGCCGAGTGATTCCCCGGGATCCCTTCCTGGTGCGAGTGAGTGGATCAAAGTTTTCTTTTTTCGTGCGTGTAGAAGCTTCCGGTACCTGAATCCCGGCCGACCATTTAATCGCCATCGTCGGTCGCTGCAGCGCTTTGGACCAGGCGTAACCCTTCATCGACCGCCCGTCAGCTCCGGAAGTCAACAAGCTGGCAAGTTTGAAATTAAAGGCCGTGGTTTGGTCACGAGCTTCCAACGCAGCCATTTCCGCATCGCTACAGATCGATGAGTAACGGGTCTCCGCAAGGCCCGACCGGTCGCCGGAATCCCCCCCTGCCCGGCTGCCACTCTTGGCCAAAGGCATCCCGGATCGAGGGGCCGGATTCGTGGTTGCCTTGGGATTTGCCCCGCTTACCGCCTGTCCTGAGGCGACTGTCGGGTTCCCGAAATCAGCTTCGCTCATGGCAGCGAGCGCACTCCCGGGAAAAGAATCCTCCCGGTCAATCGAAAGCATACCCACCAGGCTTTCGTTCTTCACATCGCCTGAGACCTTCTCCAAACGACCATCCCCGAAAATCGCGACCACGAATCCGTATTTGCCAATCAGCCCGTAGGGAACGTCATTGCGATTGATCTCGAAATCCCTGGGCTCGGTCCAGGTCACCGCGTGCTGATCCTCCACCATCGTCACGGCAAGTGTTTCGGAGATCCCGTCTTCAATCCGGTCAACCGCTGTTCCCCTTTCATTCCGGTATGCGGAAAAAGAGGCAATCGGAACAACAAAATTGGTTCGTGTCGAACTGTCCAGCGTCCTGTACTCAGGCGGCATCAGGCTCAACAATCGCCGATTGACCTTGGAGTTGTAACGTGATTTGAGATCAAATTTTTCAAACAACTCCCCGTAGCCCAGGTAAGGCAGCAGCGCGACCCGCCAACTGAGTTGATTCCCGGGGAATGGAAAAGCTCGTGCTGGATACCCGCGATTGTCCGAAACATAACTGTCAATTGCATCGGCGACGGCCTGGATTTTCAGAAATGGCGTTGAGAGTGCCTTTTCCCGCTCAGCGAAGAGACGGTGCATCCTTGCCTGAAAGTCGCCGAATTCAGCATCACCCCCAGGGGCAAAACCAATTCCCTCAGTCGGCACTCCCGACTGCCCTCCCGGCGATTTCTTTGTTTCTTTTTTTTCCGCGGCAGGTCGGTCCTTTTCTACCTCGGCAGGCTTCTCCTTCTTTTTTTGGGGCTTTGCCTCGGAATCTTCTTCACCACTGGATTTTCCCGCAGCCTTTCTGGCCGCGGCCAGTCTTTTCAGATTGCTCATGTTGTTGCCCCCACCACAACCGCAGGAGAGCAGCAGACCAAAAGCGAGCACGCAACTGATGATTTTTTTCACAAAGGAGTTAACAGCCATTTTTCCCAGCCAGCGAAACTACTTGATAATGTAAAAGTCCAGCCCCAAATCAAAGGGCGATACTCTTTCGTGGTCAAACTCAATCTTCAATTGACCGTAATGATCGGCCCGATTGTGATTGACTTCCTGCTGGTCCTTGGGAATCACAACTTCGAGGATGTAGAGACCATTTTTTTCAACCTGGCTGGTGGCGGGCCTCAGCTCCACCCCCACAAATTCAGGTTTCGCCGTCACCCGGGTAACGGCAAGTTTCTTTTTCCTGTCATTGACCTGGAGCAGGAATTTTTCACGATGCCCCTTAACACTATCGACCCGACCAAGCCGCAGCACGCTGTCAGGAGAAATGACTCCTGCCCGGGTCTCCTCGAGGCTCAACCGCCTGATAATCTTTCCTCGAACGTCAATTTTGTGGTCAGCCTCCGAGTCCGGCCCCACCATTTTGAAACTGACAACACCATTCACCAACCCGGGTTTCTGGGGCGTCTTGAGTATCAGATCCAGGTTCACGCCTGATCGAAAGTCCTTGAATTCCTGTCGATGTTCCCTGACCTGTTCCTCTGTCATGGGAACAACTTCCACGCGAGCGTCTTCTCCGAAAGTCGTCGAAAGATCGCGAATTTTTATAAAGTCCCACTCCTCGGAAAACAGAAGGACCCTCGATCTGCTTTCAACGGAATCAGGTTGAATCCTGTCAAAGTTGAACAACCCGGGTTTCATCGCCATTTCCCGGCTGACTTTGCCCTTGATGGTGAACTTGATCTGCCGGTTGTTTGGATCGTTGGTATAGACCGAACCGCTGTGCAAAAACTCCTTCGCCAGCCCTACCGTCTCCCAGCTGATTTCGATTTCACCGGTTTCCCCGGGCGCAATTTCGCGATCAATAATTTTGATAGCCGTACATTTACAGGACTTACCGCCAGCAATCAGCTTCAGTGGATTGTTTCCACGGTTTTCGATCTTGAAGCGATGCGCGCTTTCGACCCTCGGGGGGAGTATGTCGAAATCAAACTCGGTCGATTCGACGTGGGCTGCTGCCTCACCCGTTTCATACAGGGTCTTGTCATACCAATATTCATGGTAAACCCGATAATCGGCCTTGCTGACCGCCTCTTCCTTCTTGCCGCAACCGGCGAGGAAGCACCCCCCAAAAGCGACCAGGAAACAGGTAAAAAAATGGAATTTTCCGCTACTCATCACCATCACCAAAAAAGTGTTGGGCTTTGAAAAATCAAAGCCCAACATGAGACCACTTCCCGGAACTGGCAAACTTATTCAAGCTTGCTTTTCGTCAACCGGATCAGGAACACACCGTTAAACATCTCGCTGACAGGAAGCTCGACGGTATCGCTGGAATAACCAATGGTCAGGTAGGTTTCCCGCGTCAGACCGCTGTCAACCGGGAAACCCGGGTTGAGGAACTTGTCACCGTCTTCGTCCACGAATCCGCGAACGGAACCGTCAGCGAACAGGATGTTGCACGACCCCTTGTTCCCTGAACCGTGCCAGGCGAACCAGTCACGGGTATCTTGCAGGTAAGTCGTAGTCGTCGAAGCGTCACTGGTGGTTCCGACGGGCACAATTGGAATGCCGGCCGTTTCCTGGCTGAGCTGGGTCGTCAGGTTGGCTGCCTGGTCAGCCAGGTTCAGCGATTCCGAGCCGGTCGTATTGACGTAGTAAGCAGGCCCGTCATTGAAAGCCTCTGACAGGAGTTCACCCGCTTCGATGAACTCATTCTGGTCACTGCTACCATTGGCAAAGGTGTCGCCACCAGCATACTCAAAGGTCGCTGCAGCGATGGCTTCATCAATGTCTCCGGGAGCACCACATCCCAGGAAGGCAATTTTGTCAGCAGAAATGGGACCCGATTCCTGAACAACTCGAGTCAGGGCACCGCGGGTACTGCTCAATCCTTTGAAACCGGACTTGCCGGTGACGCCACCACCGATGATCTGCACGGGAGTCGTCCCATCGTCGAAGCTGAATTGGGGCACCGAGCGAACCAGGTGCCAGCCGGCAGCATAGTTTGTATTGTAACCCTGTTCGATGAAGTAGCGGGCTACAATTTCAGCACGGTCTTCCGTCTCGGAAGCGGTCGCCGCAAATTCCGTCCCGGAGCCACCGCCAAGACTGGTCCCTGGCCATACCGAAGAACCGCAGATTCCCGCGGTCAACAGGTACGAAGGAGCACCGTCTTTTGCATCAGTGGTGTCCCTGCCATAAAGATCGTTCAGCTTTTCCGATCCTTTCAGGGGAGAGGAAGGGCACAACATCTGGTTGGCATTTCCGGCGCCCTGGTTCACCAGGTCAGCGCAGAAACCGTAGGTATCCATGCATCCGTCCCGGCGGAAGTCAGAGGCACCTGAGCAGAACCGCTCCTTCTTGTCGGAGTCAGCAAACAGGTGCATGGAAACACCGAACTGCCGAAGGTTGTTGGAGCAAGCGGTTCGACGGGCAGCAGCACGCGCCCGCTGAACTGCAGGAATCAAAATGGCGACCAGGATTCCGATGATGGCAATTACCACCAGGAGTTCGATCAGGGTAAAACCCTTTTTGTTTGAGATTTTCATTTTCGCAAAAATGTCCTAGACTTTGTTTGATTGATTAGGTTGGGGGCTTGGCAATGCGGCTTCAGACGCTTTCCAGGCTCCCGGCTTTTTCAAAATAACGTTGTTGAAGTTTTTCGTACTTTTGTTCGCTCCTCCTTTCCCGAGACACTCAAACCGAGTTCTCCTCGTTATCTTGAGCGGCGAAGTTATCTTGAGCGGCGAATGATTCCGCTCCCACGTTTTCTGCTCCGCCTGGATCAATTTGCCTTGACCGCTGTCGTATCGGACAACTTGTAGACCGTAGCAACGCTCCGTTTCTCTTCGATCTGAAATTCATTGGTGTTGTCCGTAAATTTCGATCCGGCATGGAAGCCTGAATTCATCGAACCATCCCGATTGACGTCCTTGAATCCCATGACGCTTCCATCTGCAAAAACAATGTTCGTCATGTTGGAATGAATCGGCGCGAACGAGGTGTAATTTTGAACGGTTTGCCGCGCCCAAAAATCCCACCAGAAGGCTCTCTCTTCCTGGCCCGTCCCGGAAAAACTGGGAGCTTGCATGGTGGCCCTGCTGGCAGGCCCCTCAGTCATGCCGGCAACAATCAACGTCCCTATCGGGTTGCTACCGATTTCATAAGTTGAAGTCGCAGCGATGATCGCTCCGTCGCCAAGCAGAGGGATGTTCGCCAGCCCCCCCTTGTATGCGTCAGCCTGCCGCTGCGTGAGAGGCCCGGTCGTGGTGTTGAGCGAAAGTATGCTGTCCGAGCAGTCCGTGTCTTTCACCTTAAGATTACCGGTCATATCGAGGACCGGTTCTCCGCGGACCAGGTACCAACTGGCCGCATAGTTCGTGTTGTATCCCTGGTTGTAAATTTTCTCTTCAACCAATGACCTCCGGGCCTCTCCGGGTTCGATGGATTCATTCTGAATCCGGTAACAGGGAGCCCCAATCGCCTGCCCGGAGGGATCCAGTTTTGGCTCCCTTCCGCTCATCGACACGCAGGAATTTTCAACACCAGAAACCGGAAGGGCCAAAAGATCGATATAGGTTTCCGATAGCCTTCCGAGGTTGCTGGGACAGAGCAACTCGCCCGGTTTTCCGCCGTTTTGCTCGATTACATCAGCAACCCAGCCGATTTCGGTGACGGCACCATCCGTCCTCCAGTTAAAGTTGCCCGAGCAGAAACTTCCACCGGGTTCGGAGCTCACTCTTGCCATCAACACGGCCCCGAATTGCCGCAAGTTGTTTTTACACTGAGTGTCGCGGGCCCTGCTTCTTGCCATCCCGATCACGGGAAAAAGGAGCCCAACGAGAATGCCTATGATGGCAATCACGACCAGCAACTCAATCAGCGTGAAACCGTTTCGCAGACCCCGGCTAACTGTCAATCTACCTGTCGATAATTGATTCACTCTTGGTTCCAGACTGAAGATGGACTGCCCGTAGATTTTCAAAATTGTGATGAGGACTTCCAAACCGTGGACAGTCAACGTTTGAAATCCATCTCACCTTGAGCCGTGGACAGAATGCAGCAACTGCCCTGCCCCGAACGAGCAACATTAAAGTGCTGAATTGTGAACAAACGATTAAGCAAAGATGAATACCAAAAAAAATCGAGGCACCTGGATCAAAGTTCAAAAACATCAAAGCCCTGACGAGACACAAACAGTGCCGCCGGAGGTCGTCATGTAATGGATAGGCTGCAAAGAAAAAAACCAAAGGACAATTGTTCGGGAACAACCCGGGATGACTGGCGAGGAAGCAAATCCTTCATGCCGGCGGACTGGTCCGGCTAACCCCTTTCGCCCCGATGTTCCAGAACCCGATCCTGGCATCCGCGAGAAGAGAGCCCTTGCATGAGAAGCAGAATCACACTTGGCAAGAATGGGCCCCTTAACAAAATCTTCAAAATTTCGAATCGAACAACCCGGGCAGTTCTTAACCAAGCATTCAAAATTCCCGGCTAAGATTTGCGTTTAAGCAAATCTTGATGCTCTGGCGGACTTCCTGTTGATTGACTGCCCGGAGGAATTCTGAACCGACACAGCACTTTGCCTCGAGGTAGCCTTGTCAACCCAACCTGAAAATCTCAGCACCGCGAAAGTCGGTACCGTCACTTGTGTCGCGTGCAATACACCCTGCAGCGTCGACCAGAAATTTTGCCTGAATTGCGGCGAGGGACTCTGGTTTGAATGCCCGGACTGCAACGAGTCCAACCCGGTCAATTCGAGTTTTTGCGGATCCTGCGGTTCCGATTTAAAACATTTTTTTTCCGATAGCGATGAATTTTTCAAATCAACAATCCAGGATGCCAGGGCCAAAGCAACTGGGCTGGATCTGACTGCGGCCATCCGAATCCTCCTCTCGGCTGTCGACTCCACAAGGATCCATCTGAAGTCGCGGAAAAACCAGATCATGGAGTTGGTGAAAAAATACCGGGCACAAAAAACCGAGCAGAAAAGCGAACTGGAAGACAAATACGAAAAGGCGAAATTCCAGTTTGAAAAATCAGCACTTTCCAATGCGCTGAAAATCCTTGAGGAAATTCCGGAAGGCCTCCGATCTGTCGACGCAGAGGAACTCCTGCAAACTGTCCGCTTCCAGGTTGCCGAGGCCAAACGGCTTTCAGGTCAAATCGAGCAATGCATCCAAAAGCGTGACCTGATTTCCGCCCTACCCAAGGTCGAGTCCCTGTTGGAATACCGACCCGGTGATGAAAAGCTGACCAAACTCGCATCCGATATTGTCGCCCGGGTCATCAAGACCGCTACAAAATGGAAACGGGAGGGCAAGCATTCAGACGCACACTCTCTCTTGAAAAAAATCCCCCAATCCATTGAGAACGACCAAACGTCCGTGCTGAAGGCTGAAATCGGGGAAATCCTCTGGCTGGCGAATTACGTACAGCGAGCCCAAGTACTCGACGGGAGCCTTCATGCGGCAATCGGACATTTGTACCAATCAGCTCCGACAGCTGAAAACAAAAAAATCCTGTCCTTGGCGCAGGCAAAGCTCGAAAAATCCGGGAGCAGCCCTGCCAACTGGTCTGTCATCCCAAAAAACACCCCTCTCGGCATGCCCGTTGCCTACTGCCCGCCACTGAAGATCATTGAACGATTGGCAACCGTTTCAGTGGATGGCTACGACGAGGGGTCTTTCCTGGTGGCGGTGGGCCTGGCAATTCAGGGAATTGGAAAGTCGACCCTGTCGACGGACCTTTTGGAACGCAAGAAATCTTTTCTCGGCTTTCGCGGGAAGAGAGCGGCAAAAGTTGCCTGGGGGCTGGATTTCGGACAGTCCTCGCTCAAGGCGATCAAAATCACCTGCGAAAGTGAGCATCTCGAACTGACAGCATTCGAGCGGATCCAATACCGGAACTCAGGTCCGGGGGCCTCGAGCGCCGAACAACGATCGAACATGCTTGAAGCACTGCTGGCCCTGAAATCAAAACACGACATCAAAAAAGACGAGGGTCTGTCGGTCAACCTGAATCCGGCCCAGGTACTGGCCAGGTACCTGCAATTGCCCGACTCGGGTGACAAACAGCTTCGTGCCGCGATGGAATTTGAAATCAAGCATCAGATCCCTTTTCCGCTGGAGGAAGTCAACTGGGATCATCACGTCTTTCCCAATCCAGTCGAAAACAAGCGTCAGGCTTTGGTGATTGCGTCCCGAAAAACGGATACCAACTTGATCGAAGAGATGTTCTCTGCCAACAGCATGAAAATCACCAGTATCCAATCCGAATCGGTGGCTCTCTACAACTTGCTGATCCTGAATGAATTGAAATCCGGTTCAACCGCCTGCAACGCTTACCTCGACGTTGGGGATTGTTCTTCGACGGTGACCATCATTGGCCCCAGTCAAATCTGGTTCCGGTCATTCGGGATCGGCGCCAACAGCTTTGCGAAAAGCCTGAGTCGCCAACTCAAGGTGACCCAGGATCAGGCACACGATTACCTCAAGGACCTTTCTCAAACAGAAAACCGGATTGGCAAGGCCCTGATGGCCATGGCAGATCCCTACCAGGAACTGGTCAATGAAATCCACCGGTCTTTTCAGGCATACGAGACGGACATGCATGAAAAAAAACCGGGAGCGCTTTACCTGTTGGGTGGGGCCTCCAGGCTGAACGGCTTATTGACCTATTTGCGACACGACCTCGATTCACTGAAAGTCAGGTAAGACGGCAACCCCTGCTCCCCACAACAGTGAACTGCGTTCACTTCCAGCCCGTTCCACTCGACGGGTCCAGGAACTCCCCTTTGAAAGGACCGGGCCGTTCCATTCAGGGTGGCCCCGCAGACACACAAAAAAACCACCTCCCGGATCGCAAAGGCGGGTTTCAGCTTAAAGCAGCCTGGTGGAAAATTTGACACCCATCAGCTCACCCGATCATGGTTGATCTTTCCGGGGTGTCCCGTCCGGATTGGCTGAATAAGGATTCGGCTTTTCCGGCACTTGTCCAAATCCACCCTGCTGCGAATCCATCGGAGGCTGCTGGGGATAGCCCTGCTGCGGAGCCCCCTGCTGCGGAGCCCCCTGCTGCGGATAACCCTGCTGTGGATAGCCCTGCTGCGGAAAACCCTGCTGCGGAAAACCCTGCTGTGGATAACCCTGCTGTGGATAACCCTGCTGTGGATAACCTTGTTGTGGATAACCTTGTTGTGGATAACCCTGCTGGGGCATGGCACCCTGGGCTGGGGACCAGCCGGCCGCGGGCTTGGCAGCCCGCCGGTCCTCTTTCAGGTTCAGCATCGTGACCAGAAACGCGATCCCTCCCATTCCCAAAATGCCGACCGCATCAATCAACCAAAGACCGGCTAATTCGTCCGCGCCCATTTCCGGACCCGATTCCATTCGTATCAGGACCCCGATCACAAACCCCGCAATAAGCATCAGAGGCAAGGCAGCAATCAAAATCCCCCCCACGGCATAGGCGGGCAGCCCGCGACAGACCTTGCCGCCCATCCTGATCTCACCCTTTGAGACGATAACGATGCCTATCACGAGCATTGCAATTTCGAAAATACAAAACATGTAACATCCTCATTCTATTGATTGCCTTTCTCCCTTTTTACACTCCCGGCCACCCGATTGCGAATCTTTCGGGAGCTTTTGGAAAAAACCTCATTCACAAAACCGGGCATCGCTCACAATCCCCCCCCTGCATACGGACAACAGACATCCCGAATAACTGTGGGTAGCCCTCCGGAAACATCCCCCGCAGAAGGAGTTCAGACCGCAAGCGATTCGATCGCCCTCGGGCGAAGCCAAACCGGCTTTGCGGGGTAACAGAATTTTGTGCAGCCCGGGAGAAACCCTTCCAGGGACCAGTGATTTGCACGCACCCGTTGTCGGTCATTTGTTAAACTGTCGGCAGCCGTACTTTACTTTTTCACCACCGGGGAATTCGCTCCTCATGATCGCAGAAGATGTTTTGTCAGTCCTTCAGACGCTTGAAAAAGAAACCCCCAGGATGCGCGAGCTGGTCGAAGAGGTCTGTAACGTCAACTCGTGGACGACGAACGTTACCGGGGTCAACAAGGTCCGCGCTATTTTCCGTGCTCAATTTGCAACCTTTGCCGACCAGCTGAGCGAGCCGGAAATGCCCGACTGGGAGGTCGTCGATGCCCAGGGGGAATCGGCAACCGTGCCGATCGCTCCTGCACTCCAGGTTCAGATGAGGCCGGATGCCAGGAAAAAGATCTTCCTCTGCATTCACCTCGACACAGTTTATCCCCCCGATCACGAGCTCCAGGAATGCCGCGAGATTCAGCCCGGGCTGCTGAACGGTCCAGGTGTCATCGATGCCAAGGGAGGTGCCGTGATAATGCTTTTCGCGCTCCAGGCCTTTGAAAAACACGCGGCGGCAAAGAACATCGGCTGGGAAGTGATTCTCAACACAGATGAGGAAATCGGTTCACCATCCAGTGGAGAGTTCCTCAAGAGTCGCGCCCGCGGGTGCGAGCTCGGCCTATTATTCGAACCCGCGTTGCCGGATGGCACCCTGGTGGATCGCCGCAAGGGGTCGGCCAACTACTCGGTGATCGTCCGCGGAATCTCAGCGCATGCGGGACGCGACTTTGAAAAGGGCCGAAATGCGATCGCCCTGGCCGCCAAACTGGCCTCCGAACTTCACGACCTGAATGCTGTCCACGAGGAAGTGACAATCAATGTATCGAAAATTGACGGTGGAGGTCCCACCAATGTCGTAGCGGACCTTGGAATCGTCCGGGTCAATATTCGGGTCGGCAATCAACAGCAGCAGGAATGGGTGGAGCGGGAACTGGCCACGAAAGTCGACGATTACAACTCCCGGGAAGGTTTTTCCTGCCAGCTGCACGGAGCTTTTTTTTCACCTCCCAAGAACCTGGACGCCCGGGGACAAACCCTCAAAAGCCAGATCGAGACCAGTGCACGGGACCTCGGTCTTGATATCGGCTGGCGATCCACCGGAGGAGTCAGCGATGGAAACAAATTGGCAGCGATTGACGTGCCCAATATCGACACACTGGGTGCCCGGGGCGATCACATGCACAATCCAAGGGAGTACCTGATACTCGACAGCCTTGTGGAACGGGCAAAACTGACCACACTATTAATGATCCGATATGCGACCGGGGAGTTTGCCTTGGAATCCCCCCTCCCCCTCGAAAAAGAAAAAGAGTAGTCCATGAACAAACTTGTTGCCGAACAGATTGCCAGCGACCCGAGAATCGCGCAGGCCAGGCAGCTCCTGCTGGAGACGCTGGCCGATCACGTATCCCAGCTGGATGCCATTCGCCCCCCCTCTGCCACGCGGCAGCAAGCTTTTGATCAGATGCTTGAGGAATACGGGGGTTACCGCGGTGGAAATCTCTACTTTCCCTATCTTTCATCCGGGGCAGGCCAGGGACCTTTTGTCGAATTGGCTGACGGAAGTGTCAAACTGGACCTGATCACCGGTATCGGTGTCCACGGTTTCGGGCATTGCCACCCCGACCTGGTCTCGGCCGGCATTGATTCGGCGATCTCCGATACCGTGATGCAAGGCAACCTGCAAACCAATCTCCAGAGCGTAACCCTCTGCAAATCCATCCTCGACCTGGCCAACCGTCAGGGGGCAGACTATGCCCACTGCTTCCTCTCTACCAGCGGTGCGATGGCCAATGAAAACGCCCTCAAAATCGCTTTTCAGAAAAACCATCCGGCAAACCGGATTCTCTCCTTCAAACACTGCTTTGCCGGTAGAACGCTGGCCCTCGCGCAGGTTACGGACAAAGCGGCCTACCGTGTTGGACTCCCCGAGACCATCCAGGTCGACTACCTCCCCTTTTACGATGCGGAAAACCACGACCAGAGCATTCGCTCGGCCGTGGCCCATCTCAAATCCCACCAGAACCGGCATCCCGGGAAACACGCCGCAATCTGGATGGAGTTGATCCAGGGCGAGGGAGGTTACTACCCGGGTCACCGGGATTTCTTCATGGCCCTGATCAACGAACTGAAGGACCAGAACTGTGCGATCATTGCCGACGAAGTCCAGACCTTTTCGAGAACCACCGAGCCATTTGCCACCCAGTATTTTGGGCTCCAGGATGAGGTGGATATCATCACCATCGGTAAAATCACACAGGTATGCGCTACCATTTTCAAAGCGAACTACAATCCGCAGCCAGGACTGATCAGCCAGACATTCACGGGCAGCACCTGGGCCATTAACGCCGCCCAGACCATCATCGACGGGCTGATCAAACGAGGAAACTTTGGTGAACAGGGACTCAACCAGAAATTGCACGAGCACTTTGCCCACCACCTCGAGAGAATCGGAAAAAAATACCCCGGCACGGTTTCGGGACCCTGGGGGATCGGGGGCATGGTCGCCTTCACTCCCGGCGACGGCTCTGCCGAAATCGCCAAACAGATGTGCCACGATCTGTTCGAGGCGGGCCTGATGGGTTTCATCGCCGGTGGATCCCCTGCACGCATCCGGTTCCTGTTGCCACTGGGGGCCGTGACTTCAGAGCATATTGATCTGGCAGCCGAAGTGATTGAATCAGTCGCTTCCCGGATGCACCCCGAAACCGGAACCGCACCATGTTGATTGTCCGCGCCGCCCAGGAAGCTGATGTGGATCAGCTGTATGACCTGATCCAGAAGTCCGCCTACGGATTGACAACCCTCAAGATTTCGAGGCAACAGCTCCTCGACCGGGTCGAGGCCTCCACTTTTGCTTTCCGCATGCGATCCGGCAAGCCGGCAGGCCAGCCCTATGTTTTTGTCATGGAGGACCTCGCATTTGGAAAGGTCGTCGGCACCTGTGCGATTTATTCCAAAACCGGTGGTTACGAACCTTTTTATTCCTACCGAATCCGCGACTCTCATCACAAAAGCAAGGAACTCGGCGTCGACAAAAAGGTCGCCTTCCTGGACCTGGTGGAAGAACACAACGGCCCGACTGAAATTGGCAGCCTCTTCCTTTCCCCGGAGTACTGGGGGAAGGGGCACGGTCGCCTGCTGTCCCTTTCACGTTTCCTGTTCATCGCGGAACACCCGGAGCGGTTTGACTCGGAGACCATCGCCGAGATGCGGGGAAACGTCAGCGGAGACGGTTATTCCCCATTCTGGAATGCAATTGGAGCTCATTTCTTCGAAATCGAATTTCCCCAGGCGGAGACCCTGACGACCAATTCCAAAAACGTCATCGCCGACCTGTTCCCGCGTCATCCGATTTACATCCCTCTTTTGCCCGAAGCTGCCCGCGAGGTCATCAGCAAGGTGCACTCCAATACAGAACCTGCCAAAAAGATGCGGCAGGACGAGGGATTTGAACATCACAACCTCGTCGATATTTTTGACGGTGGTCCCGTCATTCATTGCGTTACGGATCGGATTCGATCGGTTCGCAAAAGCCGGTCACTCGTGGTCAATGAAATTCGCGAAACCGTCGACACCGAATCGAGGCTGGTTGCCAATTGCAATCTGGAAAATTTCCGCAGCTGCCTCGGCCGAGCTCAGGTGCTGGACCAGAACACGATCGCGCTGGAACAGGTTACCGCCCTGGAATTGAAAGTCAAAGTAGGCGAATCCGTTCGGATCGTGGAAATCAAACCGGGTGAAGATTGCAAGGCGGACGGATGAAAGACCCACGGGTTCGTGGGAGATCCCGGGGAACTTGAAAAAACAATCCGGCCGCCCCGGGCTGTCATACTGGATCACCAATCCCTCGAAGCATTCCCTCGGCGGAAAGGGAAAATCAGCCCAGCAACTGCATCAGCCGATTGCGGGTCAACTCCACATCAATCGTCGTTCCCACATCGATGTTGTCTCGCCATTCCCGGGCGTCCCTCCGATCAAAAACGGTCACCCCGCGGGTCAGCTCACCTCCCGGTTCGACATCTCCGGCCAGGTCAATCGTCTGGATCAGGCCGGGGTAAAGCGCCGCGACCATGCCCACCGCATCATTGAGCAACATCGATTCGCGGCCCAGGTGCTGTCGGTAACTGTGGAACAGGTGTTGCATGCTGGGCAGCAGAAAGGAACATCGTTTCGAGCGGGCTACCCGCTCGAGAAAATCTATTCCAAAATCCACTTGTCGTGTCAAATCCAGCGGGACCATCGTCTTGGTAACCGCCGAGCGAAAGACCTCCCGGGCACTCCTGGCATCAAAGTACATGTTGAATTCGGCGGCAGGCGTGATGTTGCCGGATCCTCCCAATGTTCCACCGACCATGTACAGACGGTCAATCAGGGTGGCCAGGGTCGGTTCACGTGTCAAAACCGTCGCGATGTTCGTCAGGGGCCCAAGGCAGACAATCGTCACTTCTCCCGGGTATTGGCGGACCTGGTCGGCAATCAGTTTGGGTGAACTGACGCGATTCAGATGTGTCGAACCACCCAGAGAGAGATTTCCCAGTCCGTCGTCCCCATGCAGGTAGCGGGTGTCGACGGCAATCGCGTTTTCTGCCCTCACCGCAGCACCCAAGCGGGGCCTCTTTGCAGGATCGATCAACTCGACAATGTTTTCCAGGTTTGTCGTGACCTGTTCAGCGTCAGCACACCCTTCCACCGCGGTCAGGGCGACCACATCGAGGCCAGGATCGGCCATCGCGGCACAAACGGCAATGGCATCATCGATTCCCGGATCACAGTCAATGATAATTTTTCGTCCCTGGCTGTTGGCGTGACTGATGGTGTGGCTCCTCGACCCAAACGGATGCAGGAAGATTTCGGATCAATAAAAAAAGGGATCTGGCCCGTGGTGTGGTTCAAATCGACTGTTGTTATTGTGTAATAATCTACCTCGAAAGAAAAGAACAATGGACCGTGCCACCAATCGTGGGGAACAGGGGCTCATTGCTTCAGCCCCCTCTTTTTCACTCATGAATCAGCAGATGAATCTAAGCAACATCGTTAACGAACTGACAACCGGCGTGCACCTGGAATCGGAAGACATGCAAACGGCCGTGACCGCCATGATGGAAGGTCACGTCACGGAGGAACAGATGGCCGATTTCCTCCTGGCATTGAAAAAGAAAGGTGAAACGGTTCCGGAACTGGTTGGCGCTGCCCGGGCCATGCGAGGAAAAATGAGCCGCATCCGGTCGGAACGGGAATTCCTTGTCGACACCTGTGGTACCGGGGGTGACGGATCGGGAACCTTCAACATCAGCACGGCCGCCGCGATCGTAGCGGCAGCCTGCGACGTCCCGATTGCCAAACATGGAAACCGCGCGGTGTCGAGCAAATCCGGCTCCGCTGATGCGTTGAATACGCTGGGGGTCAATGTCGCCGCTCCCAGCGAAACCGTCGAAAGATGCCTGGAACAGGTGGGGCTCTGCTTTTGCTTCGCTCCCCTTTTCCACCAATCTGTCAAAAACGTGGCTGCAGCCAGAAAAAAACTGGGAGTACCGACGATTTTCAACATGCTTGGCCCCCTCTGTAATCCGGCAGCTGCTGACTACCAGATCATCGGTGTTGGCCAACCCTGGCAGCGACCGCTGATTGCCGAAGCCCTGCGGCAACTGGGAACCCGCAAGTCAGTGGTGGTTCACGGGACCGATGGTTTGTGTGAGATTTCGAACTCCGCAGAGACCGATGTCTCCATCGTTTCCCCCGACGGGATTGAGGAAACCCGCTGGTCACCTGAATTGTTTGGATGCCAACGGTCGAGCCGCGAAGAAATCCTCGCTGAAAACCCGGAAAAAAGTGTCGCCCGTATTCGGGAAGCGCTCGACGGGACGCCCGGGGGAGCGCTGGACATTGTCGTTCTGAATGCTGCTGCGGCCCTTTGGCTGACTGGCAAATCACAGTCCCTCGAGGCATGTGCCGAGGAATGCCTGGCTCAAATTCAAAACGGAAGAGCCCGGGAAAAACTCCAGTCCCTTGTGGAATGCTCGGTTGAACCGGGAGCATGATTTCACCATGCGAAAACCAGCATGAGCGTTGGCTGGCTGCCGGTTTCCAATCAGCCCATCAAGAGCCGTGAAACTCCCCTTCAAACGCCGAATCACGGAAAAATCGGTACTTCCGGAAGAATAATGGAATCTGGTGCGACTTTAACCCGGCGGAGAAACATGGTAGCATTACGGGATTCGTCCGATAACGATACTGGAGCTATCATGGCCAAACCCCAACACAAAGTAAAAAAAGCGAACCATGGCAAACGCCCCGCGAATGCCAAAGCTCGAAAAGCCAAAAAGAAGAAAATCAAAACGCCCTGATCCCGGGTAAAAGGTTTTTTCGAATTCAGCGTTCATGGGAAATAGGCAGGTTTCTGAAGTGATGCAGGATTCTGAAGTGACAAAAAAAAACTATTTGGTCGATCTGGATCAGGTTGATTTTGACGATCCGATTGCGGAAGTCGACGTTATTCGCGACTACAATCCCCAGCGTCACGAGATGGAGCAACTCTCGGCAATCGTCTATGAAAATCTTGACGATAAAACTTGTGTCGGTTACCTGGACGTTTCAGACCATGAATTCTGGGTACGTGGCCATATGCCCCAGGCGCCCCTGATGCCGGGTGTCATCATGCTGGAAGCAGTCGCCCAGATGTGCAGTTTTTTTGTTCAGAAAAACAAGCTCCTGGGAGCGGACATGGTTGGGTTCGGTGGTGTTGAGAAGGTCAGGTTTCGGGAACCGGTCCTTCCCGGGCAAAGGCTGATTCTGATGGCCAAGCTGACCCGAATTCGCCCCCGGCGAATGGTGGTCTGCGACTTCCAGGGGGTAGTCGAAGGGAAAATTGTCCTCGACGGATCTTTGAAAGGAATCCCCCTGACCCTCGAACAAGTGCCAACCGTTTCCCGCAATCAACCGGCAACCGCAACAAATCGCCAGACCGATCTGGCTGCTAACTGATTTTTTCTCCGGGTTTCTGACATGGGTCGCCGCGCATTACCAAAAATCAATCCGGCGATTGATGCTTCCCGACACCTCTACCAACTGGATGACCTCCAACCCCCTTTTCAACCGGAGCAATTTTTTCGGCAGGTAGATGCGCCCCTGTGCATCGAAATAGGCAGTGGCAAAGGACTGTTTCTCAATACATCTGCCCGGGAGTATCCAACGCATAATTTCGTGGGGGTCGAACTTGCCAAACGTTATGCCCACTTTGCTGGCTCACGCCTGGCGAAGAATGGTTTTGAAAATGCGATCATGATTTCCGGGGACGGCTTGAAATTCATGGCCGATTATGTGGCGGATGCTTCCTGCTATGCCGTTCACGTCTATTTCCCGGACCCCTGGTGGAAGGAACGCCACCGCAAACGCCGGGTAATGAAGGAGTCCCTGATTCAGGATATCCAGCGGGTCCTGGTCGACGGCGGCGAGCTTCATTTCTGGACCGACGTCAAGGAATACTTCGACACCACGGTCGAACTGATCGACAAGGTATCCAGCCTGGAGGGCCCGTTCGAGGTCAATCCGGAAAGCCCGGAACACGACCTCGATTACCGGACGCATTTCGAGCGGCGGATGCGAATGAATGACAAGCCGGTTTACCGATCCCGCTATCGTAAATGACACTTGGCGTTGGCTGAATTCGCGGCGGTCCGGGCATTCTTTTGCACCAGGATAACCGCCGCCGGTATTGGGGCGGTTGATTTCAATATCCGCATCTCCAATCAACTTCGTTGCCTGCTGCTGCAAGACCCGGTAAGCCTCCAGCTGTTTCCCCTCCAACAAACGAACATCAATCATTCCCAACGCTTTCATGCCGTCCATCGGCTTACCGTTTTTGAGGATCTGGATTTCACTCTGCAGCAACCGGTAGCCACTGGCCTCGTCCGGAAGAAGTTCGACCATGGCTTCAATCTGCTGAATCGCCTCGTCCCATCGCTGGGCATCGACCAGTAAACGGATTACCTGCTGCAGGTCTTGGGGGCTCCACCGCGCCGAAGGATCGGTCGAACGCCAGGCCCGAAATCGCCCGAGGGCCATGTCGACGTTCTGTCTTTGCAAGTACAGATGTATGGAGGACGCAGCCTTTTTCCTCTCGGCCCCCAGCCTCTCCTACCGCTCCACTTTTCTCTTTTTTCGCAAGGATTCTTTTTCAAGGGTCACAACTCGTCTTCCCTCGTTACCCGACCAGACACTGACCAGGTCAAATCCCTCGCAGTCGACATGACGGTTTTTCAGCATCCACCAGCCGACTGAAAACCCCACCAGGGCGCCCAGGATATGAAAAAACGCGCTCCAGGCAACTACCTTCCCTTTTGTCACGCCAATCAACAGGAACTCCTGGATTAATTCCCAGCCAATGGTGACGAAGCCGAACATCAGCACCGTGATGTCAAAAACAAGAGGGTAAAAGCAGCCAAGAAAAACCACTGTCAGTTCATTTTTTGGGGACCAGACCAGGGAAATTGCCAACAAGCCGAAAATGGCACCGCTGGCTCCCACGGCCGCTCCGCTTCCACCAAGCATCGGCAATTGTGAGATGGCCGATTCGGTCATGCCCACGATCAGGTAAATAAGCAAAAACCTCGTCAGTCCGACTTTCCCTTCCACGATCAAGCCAAACGTCCAGAGGAAAATCATGTTTCCGATCAGGTGCACGATCCCGACATGCAGAAACAGGCTGCTGAACCACTGCACCGGGTTCAACTGCCCGAATTGCAGGCAAAAAAAAATCCGGAACTCCCCCAGCGGCGATCACCAAAACATGTACCAGGCAATTGATCAGAATCAGGCCAAGGGTTGCGATCGGTGGATGGTAGAGTGGCGCGTCGGTCTTGATGGGAATCATGATATTTGCAGGGGATGCATGAGTGGGAACCGATCCGAATCGCAGCCATCAAGCGAATTTCACCGCGAGAAATCCAGCCAAAATTTTTTGCAAAGCAGCCTACCTGCCAATGGGAAGGCGTTAAACTGGATGCAGAATCTGTTCGGCCGGGTCCGAAAAATATTGAACTTCCATCGACCATTTGGTGCAGGATTTTTCAGATCCTTCCACCGACCACGGGCAGAGCCGCCTCCCGGTTTCAACCAAAAACGCCCCGCGTTCCACCCTGCGACTGGCAATAATGAAAACCTGAAAATGGGCTTTCCAGACCCGAACGATCATTCCTGTGCAGATAAGGGGAGATAAGTTTTGGAAACTTTTCTGATTGTCATGGCCATCATCCTTTTCGTCGCAGGTTTGATCACGGGAATCATCCTGCTGGTTCGGCACCAGGAAAAGGTTCGACGTGAAGCGTTGCAGGAATTTGCAGACAGCCTGGGTCTGGAATTCCACGCAAAAGGACACTCGAAAATCCAGTCCCGCATTGCTGGATTCAAACTTTTCAATCAGGGCGACAGTCGCAAGATGAAAAACGTGATCTGTGGTGAAACCGAGGTCGTCAACGTTGCGATTTTTGATTACCAGTATTCCACCGGTGCCGGGAATTCCCGCAGTACCCATAGCCAGACCGTGGTGGCCATGGAAGCCAGGGGACTTGAGATTCCCGCCTTCACCATGAGACCAGAACGTTTTATTGACCGGTTTGGTTCGATGCTCGGATTTCAGGACATCGATTTCGATGATCACCCGGAGTTCTCAAAGATGTTTGTCCTGAAAGGAGAGAATGAAACTCAAATTCGTGATTTTTTTGACCGGCCCCTGCTCGATTTTTTCGCAACCAGAAAAGGAATTTCTTTCGAGGGTACAGCCTCACCCGGCGAAAAGGCAGAGGAATTCAGCCCGGAGATCGGCCAGCAGGAACGGACTGGCAGATTCATCTATTTCAAAGGGGGAAAACCGGTCAAGCCGGAAGACCTGAGGGATCTATTGAACCAGGGCTACTCTGTCTATGCTGCATTCATGGAACGCTTTCAACGCGGGGGCGCAAATTAAGTTTCATCGCCAAACGTACCGGGCATCACTCTCAACGATTCGAACGGATTTAATTCGACAGCGGAAGTGCTCGCCCAATTCCGCAGGTTTCCGGAACGTTCCATCGGAGTTCCCACCGGGTGGACAAGCGAAACAACCGCACCAGGATTGCATTTCAAAATTGCATTTCCCAATTGCCTGACCGAAAGAAAAAATGGAAATTGCCATCGCAGGTTGTGGAATTACTGGGACCGCTGCTGCCTGCCTGCTGGCCAGAGAAGGGCACCGAGTCACCCTCTACGAGCGTTCGAGCGTATGTGGTCCAATCGGCGCAGGTCTGATGCTGCAACCGAGCGGCCAGCAGGTCCTCGCGGACATCGGCCTGCTTGAACAGGTGGAAGCCTGCTCCACAAAACTGAAGGGCATGACCGCCAGGCAAATCTCCGGCAAGCCACTGGTCCGACTTCGCTACGAACACCTGAAGGCTGGGCTCCATGGACTGGGTGTCCACCGGGGTCGCCTTTTCCAGCTGCTTTATGATTCCTGTCAGCAGGCCGGCGCCGAGGTAAAAACCGGGCGGCAGGTCCGTGGCTACCGGGCCAGCAGCGTCCCCGTTGAAAAAAAAACAACCCTGCTGCTGGAAACCGAAAATGGAATCGAGGAAGACGGTGAATTCGATTTCATCATTGCTGCCGATGGATCCCATTCCGCCCTGCGGGACCAGCTGGCCAATGAAACCGGGCAAACGCCGGGAATCATTGACTACGACCATGCCGCACTTTGGATGACAAGTCAATCAGATTACCAATCCGATGAACTGCTGCAGGTTGTTGACGGGACCCAAAAGCTGCTGGGGCTGCTCCCGATCGGTGGAAACGAATGCAGTTTTTTCTGGGGGCTCAAGGCGGATGCCTTCGAGCAGCTGCAACCGGCTGATTTCGAACCGTGGAAGCAGGAGGTTATTCAGACCTGCCCGGCTGCCGCTGCTCTGCTGAAGGACAAAACCGGTTTTGAGGAATTCACCTTTGCCCGCTACCGGCACGTAAGGGTAAAACGGTGCTTTGATCAGCAGGTCATCCTGCTTGGGGACGCCGCCCATGCCACCAGCCCCCACCTGGGACAGGGTGCCAACCTTGGACTGCAGGATGCCTGGCTCTTTGCGGAGGCTCTGGCCAGTTCCAGGAATGATTTCACACTGGCCTGCCGGAGTTTTGCCCGTGCTCGTCGCCGACAGGTTCGCTATTACCAGACGCTGACCCGTCACTTGACCCCTTTCTTTCAATCCGACAGCTGGTGGCGGGGAAAACTGAGGGATACCTTTTTGCCCTGGATTCCCTCGGTCCCACTGGTTCGTCGTGAAATGTTGAGAACACTCTGCGGTCTCAAACGGGGGTGGCTGGGTTAAGTTCTCCTGAAAACCGCTTTGATTCACAACAGGAATCCCAACAGCAGATTCTGTTGACAATGCGGGAGAAGGCGGACTGGATTTCAAAACCTTTTTCGTGGCCCCAAAAGAAGCTGGTCTCACCAGGGAAACTCATGAAGAAACGGTTGGTTCCCACCCATTTCAAGGTTGGGAAGCAACCGCGTGTTGGGACGCCAGAAAGACCGGTGGGGTTACGGATTTTCCCGGGGCCATCTTGAGGTGTTGTCGGATCAGATCCCCCGTTAAACCACTCGTTAAGTTGAAAAGGATCCAATCCACCCGGGGGATGCCTGGTTAGCCGCCCACGCGTTGCAGGACAGTATCGAGTGTCTGCTTGAGAACGCTGCCACTCCGCTTCATTGCCTGTTCCTCCTTGGGCCAGAGAGCAATCTCGTGGCGGTCCACCACACCGCAACTCCCGACAACGGTCGGCACTGAAAAGGCAACATCCCGGATTCCGTAGCATTTCCCGTCCTGGACAGAAGAAACAGGCAGCAACCGTTTTGAATTCAAGGCAACTGCGTGGATCACGTCACGGATCGCGATACCCACGGCAAAACCGGCTCCCCCCTTCTTTTTGATCACTTCAGCGCCGGAACCGCGTGTGCGGGTAAACAGTTCATTCGCCTTGTTGGCATTCCAGCCGGGAAACTTGTCCAGGGGGAGTCCTGCGACGGTGGCACTCGACCAGATTGGAACCATGCTTTCACCATGCTCACCCAGAATCAGGGCCGAGGTCTGGGTCGGTTGAATTCCGAGATCCTGGGCAATCAGGCTCTGAAAACGGATGGTATCCAACTGGGTTCCCAGGCCGATGACCTGCTTGGCTGGCAGGTCGAGTCGTTGGGCCGCCAGATAAGTCAGGATGTCGACCGGGTTGGAAACCACCAGGACAATGGCAGAGCTTTTGGGACCGGCAGCCTTGACGTCATTCAATATGCTCAGAAAAAGATCCGTGTTTCGGTTAATCAGATCGAGACGACTTTCGTCCGGCTTGCGACGCAGTCCGGCCGTGATACAGATCACGTCGCTAGAAGGGATCTGCTCGTAGCCGCCCGAGGTGATCACCTGATCAGCCGTACTTGGCCCACCATGCAGCATGTCCAGCGCCTGGCCACCCGCCAGGTCAGCGTTTACGTCCAGCAGTGCAATCTCCTTGGCAATGCCTCCGCACTGCAGCGCGAATCCGGCACAGGATCCGACGAGTCCACCACCACCGATAATACTGACTTTCATATTTTTTTCCTGTTGAATTTTCTTTTGTAAGCAGGGAAGGCTGGTTGGCCCCCTGGGAACGGGCGTCTCAGGTGACAAAACGCCTGACCGCCAATGGGATGGGCTCAGCTGTTTTGAATTCGTTTCATGACCTGGTCCGTGATCGCCTGCACCAGGGCTTCCTGGTCGATTTCCGCTTTGCCACCCGCCGAGTCGTCAGCCGATGCTGCCGATCCTGCCGGCATGGAGGGAGGAGCATCAAAGGCCGTCCGGGACACCCCGGTCTCCTGCCAGCTGTTTCGAAAGACATCGTTGGCACAGATGTCACAATCTTCAAATTCCTTGGTGTTCCGGGGATCGGTCCAGCCCCATTGCTGTTTCAGGTCCAGCAGCTCCTGCGATTTCTGCTGGTTCAGATACTCCACGTTCCCCAGCTGCTTGGAAAGCATCAGGATTCGGCAGTAGGAATCGAGGATCTCCGTCCACCAGTAAGCCCGCTCCACGCTTTCGCCGTAACTTACGGTTCCGTGATTGGCCAGGATGATCACGTTGGTCTTGTCGACAAATGGAAGAACGGTATCCGCGAAGGCCTGTCCACCTGGCGTTTCGTACTTCGTGATCGGAGTTTCACCGAGAAAAACCTCCACCTCGGGCAAAACGCACTGTGGAATCGGCTCGCGGGCAACAGCAAACGCCGTGGCGTGGGGAGGGTGACAGTGCACCACGCTTTTGATGTCCGGCCGCTGTTTCATGATTTCAAGATGCAACAGGGCTTCGCTGGATCTTTTTTTCCTGCCGGACAACTGCTTGCCTGTAAAGTCAATCGTGGCAATGTCGTCCGGCTTGAGAAATCCCTTGCAGGTCATGGTCGGCGTGCAGAGAACTTCATTCTCGCTGATCCGGACGGTAATGTTTCCGTCATTCGCAGCCGCATAACCCCGGTCGTAAATCCTTTTACCGATGTCGCAAATATCCTGTTTCAGTTTGAAAATATTTTCCATGGTTGGATCCGTAGTGACAGTTATTTCATGTTTGATTTGGATGAAAGATTGATTTGTTGAACGGCTTGCGGGTCCAGGGAAACCTGGTCGAGGATGGCAGACACGTAACAGTCCACCGCCTTCATGTCTGGCCGAAACGGCTGCGAGGCTTCCGGTCCCTCGGCGATTGCCACCTCGGATCCGAACCCGGCCCCCTGTTCGTCCCAGGCCACCAGCGTATCGTGTTCCTGCCGACTGCTGCCTGTCAGGTTGGCCAGCGACTTTGGAATCACCAGCTTGAGACGCGCCCCCTGGAAAGAGGGATGACATCGATTCAGGGTGACCGTCCCCACAACATTGGCCATTCGCATCAGGCAGCTCCTTTCCGCTGACTGGAAAAAAGTCGTATCAGCCCCAATTGCTCCTGGCGGGACTGGACCGCGTCCAGAACCAGCACGTTGGCACCCAGGGTCGAGTTGATTTCAGCGATTTCTTTTTCGGTTCTCCCGTGGGCCGCTCTCAACTTCCGGTTTCGGTTGAGGGTTACCACGGCAACATGTGGCTGGGCGGCAAAACAGATCGTTTTCAGCGAAGCGTATTGCCTGGCAATCTGTTCGGCCAACTGGTGATAATCCTCTCCACAGCAGACCTGGATCGAACCCACTCCCTTCAGCCAGTCCACCGGTACAAAATGGTCGCTTAGCCGGGCCACACAGAGCGTCTCCAACGGAAGCGGGTCCCTGGACCGTGGGGAAGATGCGGTTTGCAGGCAGATTCCCCGCGCGTTGAGTTCATCCTTCACAGCCGGCGTGACAATGGCCCCCGCAGGGACGACCAGGACCTTGCAAGCAGACAGGCGGTTCCGCACGGCTTCCAAAGTCACAACACGCTTTTCCAGCCTCACCGTTTCCCCTGCACTGGAAACTTCCGGCTCACCGGCTTCCTGTTTTCCCAAGCGTTCCAGGACCCTGCGAACAATCGAGTCCACGATTGCCGGATCCAGATTTTCGCTGATGGGTTGCTTGACCGGGTTCACTGTTTCTCGTCTTTAATTCCGATAATTGACCACCGCACGGGTGTCGCTTCCGCGTTCAGGATGCTCCGTGCGTTCCGTCCATCACTGGTGATGATCACATTCTCTCCGACACCGGCACCAACGCCATCGATGGCGATCAACGGGTCTCCCTCGGGAGATCCGTCCTTCATCCGTGGTTGGACGATCAACATCTTTTGCCCAACCATGCTTTCGTGTTTCAGGGTCGAAATGGCCCGACCAATAACTGTTGCCTGCAGCATGGGGTTCCCTTCTCCTGGCTCCCGGAACTCAAACCGTTTCAGTCCCGCGGCTTACCAACGATCCACAAGTCCTCGATCATCGAACAACGCCGCTCACGTGTGAACGACAAAGGCGTGGTCACCCCCTCGCCTGTCGGACCCGCGATGCTGAACGACAGGTACCCCTCGCCTCCGAGGCCCAGGCCAGCCATGCAGGGGCCATTTTTGACAAACAGGGTGGTATCGAGCAGTTTGCCCATTCGGGTCAGGTTGCGAACGCTGTTGGAGTGCATGATGCTGGTGTGGCCAAAGCCATGCTCGTAATGACGAGCCTTGTCGATCGCTTCGTCCACGTTCCTGCAACGAACAAAAGGGACAAAGGGCATCATCTGTTCGACAGGGACAAATGGATTGCTTTCGTCGGTTTCTCCGAAACAGAGGTCCGGGGAGCCCGAGAATGTCGCCCCGGCAGCAGCAGCGAGTTTCGCAGCATCCTGCCCCAGGAATTCTTTGGCAGGTGCGTCGTGTTTGTCATCGCCCACCTGGACAATTGCCTGGCTGGTCAATCGGTCTACCTGGGAAGCATTGAGGCGAACCGCACCGGCATTCTGCATGGATTCCATCATCCGGTCAAAAACCGAATCAACAACGAAAACTTCTTTTTCGGCGATACAGAGAAGGTTGTTATCAAAAGCCGCGCCGGTGATGATGGAACGGGCTGCCCGTTCCAGGTCGGCGGTCTCATCAACAACCACCGGTGGGTTACCCGGGCCGGCCACGATGGCCCGCTTGCCGGAACGAAGAGCGGCTCGGCCAACTGCAGGCCCACCGGTTACGCAGATCAACCGCACGTTGCGATGTTTGAAAATGATGTCGGCGGTTTCCAACGTCGGCTCGGCAATCACGCAGATCAGGTTGTCGATTCCGATATCATCGTAAATCGCCTTGTTGAATCGCCGGACACCCTCGGCAGCCACCTTTTTGCCGCTGGGGTGGGGATTCACCACAACCGAGTTGCCCGCGGCGATCATGCTGACCGCGTTTCCCGTAATGGTGGGCAACGAGTGGGTTACCGGGGTGATGGCTCCAATCACACCAAAGGGGGCATGCTCAATCACCGCCAGCCCAAGGTCACCACTGTAAACCTGGCTGGACATCATTTCGGTTCCCGGGGTCCGCTCTCCCAAAGTTTTTAGTTTCTCAATTTTGTGTTCCAGACGACCAATGCGGGTCTCTTCCATTTCCATCGTTCCCAGCTCCACACA
This sequence comes from Planctomycetota bacterium, assembly GCA_036336715.1. GTDB lineage: Bacteria > Planctomycetota > Planctomycetia > Pirellulales > Pirellulaceae > JABAAE01. The sequence continues at coordinate 34,851 of JAYZFP010000139.1, read as the reverse complement.
CTGGTCAATCGAAATTCGCCGCACGTGCTCAATAATTCGCTTGCGGGTTTCCATCCCGTGCTCGGAGAGTTTCTCGAACGCAACTTGTGCGGCTTCCACCGCTTCGTTGGCGTCGTGAAACACCCCGTGGCGACCGGCATGTGTGGCGGGAACCGCATGGGCCTTGCCGGAAACCTCGGCCAGCACCTGGGTGACAACATTTCGAATCAGGTCTTCGTTGATTGGGTTCATTTTCGCGTCAGCTGGATGGTGAATTCAGATAAAGGGTGGGATGGTAACGGCCTCATTGATCCGCTACCGGCAATCATTCTTCCCTGGAGTAAACACAGCTTTCCTCCACTGTGACCTTGTCCACGATGCCAACAATCACCGTGTCAATAGGCATGTTCTTTGTTTCAGGAGTCAGTCGGGCGCTGGAGCCCTGGGTAATCAGGACAAAATCCCCCACCCCGGAACCGAGGGTATCGACCGCGATAAAGGTCCTCCCCGTGGTTTCCAGCTTGCTGCGATTCTTCTGAGCAAGGCGCAATGGTTCGACCATCATCAACTTGTGACCAATCATCGATTCCACTTTTTGAGTCGAAACGAGCGAACCGGTAACTTTGGCAACAAACATGACTATCCTTCCAATACTTCTCTGGTTTGCCGGGCGACCACCAACTCTTCATTCGTTGGCACCACCCAGACCTCGACCCGTGAATCATCGGCTTGCACCTGGAATTCTGACAAACTTCGCTGGCCGTTCCTGTTCTGGCAGAGCACAATTCCGAATTCCTCGAGATTCTGGCAGACCGCCTCCCGGATCCGGTTGCCGTTCTGACCAATGCCACCGGTGAATACCAGCGCGTCCAGTCCCCCCAGTTCCACAAGCAAGGAACCGAGGTGGCGACGTATATCGCTCACAAAGACATCCAGCGCGAGTCGCGCCCGGTCATTGCCCCCGTCGGCAGCCTGCTCCAGGTCCCGTACATCTCCGCTGACACCACTGATTCCAAGGAGCCCGCTTTTGCTGGCCAGGTCTTCAATCACCTGTTCCAGGGACAAGCCGGTGCGGCTCATCACCAGGGGGATCGCGTAAGCATCGAAATCGCCGCATCGATTATTGTGAAGCAAGCCCGTCTGCGGGCTCATTCCCATCGTCGTCATCACACTTTCCCTCCCCCGAATCGCACACAGGCTGCTGGAGCCGCCCAGGTGACAGGAGAGAACCCGTGCGTCCTCGCGTTCCAGGATTTCAGCCATCCTGTTGGCGATATAACGGTGGCTGGCACCATGAAATCCCCAACGTTTGACCTGGTGCTCTTCAGCCCATTCATAGGGGATACCGTAGTACTTCAGCGGCTTGCGGTTCGTCTGGTGGAAACCGGTTTCGAAAGCTGCTACGAGCGGAATTTCGGGAAGTTTCTCGGACAGAATCCGCATCGCGTTGATGTAGGGCGGATTATGGGCCGGGGCCACTTCATTCATTTCCGACATCGCCTCGAGCACCTCTTCGGACACACGGTGAACACCACTGATCCGACCGCCGTGGACGGCCTTGAATCCGATGGCACTTACCTCCGCTGCATCGGCCAGGCAGCCGGACTCAGGATCCGTCAACTGGCTGAGGCACTGCTTGACGGCCACGGCATGATCGGGAACGGAAACTTCCATTTCCATTCGATTTTCGCCGATTTCGACAAAGCAGGGGCTGACCGATTCACCAATACGCTCGACGCCTCCGCGGGCGAGCTGCCGTTCGTCTGTCATGTCGAACAGGCGATACTTGAAACTGGTGGAACCGAGATTGGCTACGAGTACTTTCACGATTGAACATCCTTTTCAAAAACGGTGCGAACGGATCTCCCGATCCTTGCTGCGACAGACCTGGCAGTTGACCGATATCATCCCGGGTGGGCCCCGGCTGAAACGATTGGCTGCCGTCAGGTAAATTTCAATGGATTAGAAACAATCCATCAGGCCTTCGGCAGGTCGTGGAATAATGTGGCTTCCCACCAGTTCACCTACCTGGGTTGCAGCGTTGGCACCTGCCTCGACCGCAGCCCGAACACTGCCGACATCTCCGGAAACGACAGTCGTCACCAGGCCGCCTCCGATATCCACACGCTTTTCAATCTTGACATTGGCAGCCTTGGCCATGGCATCGGTTGCTTCGACCAGGCCTACCAGACCTTTTGTTTCTACGAGTCCAACTGCATTTTGCATTTTCAATTCCTTGTATTCTGGTTTTGCTGGGAGGGGGTTACTTGCTGCGGGAAGAGGTACCGAATTTCAGTTTTGGCAGCACAGTCGGCAGGTCCTCATGGGGACGTGGTACCACCTGAACGCTGACGACCTCACCAACGCGACTGGCAGCATTGGCACCGGCATCGGTTGCGGCTTTTACAGCAGCCACATCACCGGTCACAAATGCGGACACAAGTCCACTGCCAACTTTGTCCCAACCGAGGTATTGCACATCAGCTGCTTTCAGCATTGCATCTGATGCTTCGATCAGGGCGATGAAACCCTTGGTTTCAATCATGCCCAATGACTGTAAGGCTTTAGCCATTTCATAGGTCTCCGAAAAAAAGGAAAGTTGTATGAGTCCATCGTCAACACCGGACCGCTGTGGCCCGACATCTTCGACTTCTGATTCGTTCTTATTTGCATCCACACGAGCAGCCCTGCTTGACCAGCTCGACTTCAGTTGCCAGATCGAGAGCACATGCATTGCCCTCATCCGTATCGATATGAACTTCGAGCTTGCTGGTATCATCGGCACGCACCAGCAAGTCTTCAAAAACAACCGAACACTGGGGTGACTTGATTTTGAGCTTCATGAAATCACCCTTTTTCACATCGTAAAAACGGGCATGATCCTGGTTCATGTGCACGTGCCTGGCGGCTCGAATGACTCCTTGCTGCAACTCCACCGCCCCGTGCGGTCCAACCAGGACGCAACCGGGCGTTCCCTCGATATCACCACTGTGCCTGACGGGGGCGTCGATGCCGAGTGAAATTGCATCGGTGTAAGCCAATTCCACCTGGCTGAAGGAGCGAGTGGGGCCCAGCACCCTGACCGTGGGGAGCATCCGCTTTCTTGGACCAACCACCATCACGGTTTCCTTGGCAGCATAGAACCCGTCCTGGTAAAGATCCTTTTCCGGCGTCAGAGTCGCGCCGGGTCCGAACAACTGCTCAACGTGCTCGTCGCAAAGATGGATATGACGCGCTGAAATACTGACCACCAGGTTCGGCTTGGACTCAACAGCTTCCTGGGAAGGTTCACCGGACGCATCGTTTTGAAATACAATCTGGCGGACAATTTTTTCAATTGTTCCGCGGTCGATTACCGTCGCACTCATTATTCTTGAAGACTCTTGTCAATTGTGTTTTCATGACCGCCAGGAGGCCTGACTGGCCGTTTACCTGGCCGGATCACCGAATATTCGATTCAACCGGCCTGATCCTCCCCCCCGGGGACAATCAGTTCGACACCTGCACCGGTAATGCGCTTTTTCCACTCGTCATCCACTCCGGAATCGACGACGAGCCTATGCACAGAACTTAGCTCACATAACCGCGCAAGTGATTTTTTTCCGAATTTCGTGCTGTCGGCGATAATCACGACCTCATCCGCCGCCTGCATCATCGCTTTTTCGGTTTCCACCAACAAAAAGTTGCTGTTGTAGAAACCGTCTTCGTGGATACCGGCAACGCTCAGGAAAGCGAGCCGACAGTTCAATTCACTCAACATCCGGTTGGCATAAGGACCAATCGTGGTCCCCGTCCGAAGATGCACATTGCCACCCAACATCACCAGGTCGGCATCATGGTTGGCAATAAACAGATTCGAAACCGGAAGGCTATTGGTAACCACCTGCAACTGACGCCCTGCCAATTGCTGGGCCAACTCGAAAGTCGTGCTCCCTCCATCCAGCAGGATGGTGTCGCCCTCCTCTACCAAGCCAGCCGCCAAAGACGCAATTTCCCGTTTTTTCTCGTTGTTTTTCGACTGACTTCGCTCAAAATGAGGAAGTTTTGGCTCACCACCAGTGTAAAAGACACCGCCGTGTGTCCTTTTAATCTCCCCCAGATTCTCAAAATATTCGAGATCTCGCCGAATCGTCGATTCCGAACCATCGACCCCTTTGAACAATTCCTGGGTGGAAGCGAAACCGTTGGCGCGAACTAATTCGAGCAGTTTTGTACGTCGTTGATCGGTCAAAATCGAAGACCCCGACCATGAACTGAGGCTATGCCGGGCCGACTGCCCTGCACTTCTGTTCAATTATCCGCTACAAGGTGAAAGTTTTCAATCACCTAATGGAACAAAAACACCATTCATATCGCAAGAAGAGCCCTAAGTCGTTATCCGGAAACTAGATCGGTGAAATTTTTCCTTCAGAAATTGACCGAATCACCCTGGGGTAGACTTCGCATTCCGCGGCAAAAACCCTTTTCTGCAAGTCTTCAGGGGAATCTTCCGGGTGGACCGGCACCGTCGACTGCTCGATGATCGGGCCATGATCGTACTGGTTGTCTACAAAATGGACGGTGCATCCGGATTCGGCACAACGATCAGCCACCACGGCAGAATGAACCTTCATCCCGTAAAATCCGGCACCGCAATAATTGGGAATCAGGCTGGGGTGAATGTTGATAACCCGGTTTTCGAAATCGGCCGGGATCAGAACGTGCTTGAGAAACCCACCCATCACCACCAGGTCAACGCCCTGGCTTCGGAGCGGTCGAAAAACGGCTTCCGAGTAATCCGCGTCCGACCACTCCTTTTTTCTCGGAATGACCTCAAAAGGTACCGAGGCGGACCTGGCATGCTCGAGCCCTCCCGCCTTCGCCGTACTGGAAATCACAAGGCCCACATCCACTTTCAGGTCGCCCCGGCAAATCCACTCCAGGATATTTTTCAGCGTCGAACCACCGCCTGAAATCAGGACTGCAATCTGAAACCGCCGTTTTTTCAATTTGCCACCTCCAACCTGGGCACTCAATCGGGAAAATCCATGGACTCTTTCAATTTCTGATAAAATAAGGTGGCTGTCACCAGCCGATCAACACTCCCTTCCGGATAAAGAGAAAAATAATGCGTTCAAAGATCTCCATCTTCCTTACACTCGCCGGACTGACGTTCACCACAACCACACTGTCGGCCCAACTGAAAAAGATACCACAGGACGTTATCGACAAAATCGCTGCGGCGTTGCCTGAAAAAGCCCCGGCCCGCCCCGCGAAACCACGCAAGGTCCTGCTGTTCTCCAAAACCAATGGATTCCGCCACGGATCAATCTCCGTGGGCGTCAAGGCACTGACCATGCTGGGGGAAAAAACGGGAGCGTTTACGGCGATCCACAGCGAAGACGAGTCAATGTTTGCCCCCAACAAGCTCAAAGATATTGACCTGGTCATCATGGTCAACACAACGGGCGAAATCTTCCGCCCTCGCCAATGGCCGAAAGATGCCGAGAAAAAGAAAGAAGCCCAACAGCGGGAAATTGCACTGAAGCAATCTCTGGTTGATTTTGTCAGGGGCGGTAAAGGACTGGCGGGCACCCACTCAGCCACCGACACCTACAAGAACTGGAAGGAGTACAACGACATGATGGGGGGAGCTTTCGATGGGCACCCCTGGCACATGGACGTCCCTGTCCGGATCCTGGGAGGCAACCACCCATTGACCCGCGTTTTTGGCGACAAGGGATTCACTGTCAAGGACGAGATCTACCAGTTTCGCGGCAACACAGCCAGCCCCAAGGACCGTCGCATGCTTTTGAGTCTCGCCCCCGACTGGGAAGGACTGAAAAAAGGAAAACGCAAAGACAATTTTTACCCAATCAGCTGGATCTCCAACTACGGCCAGGGCCGGACCTTTTACTGTTCCCTGGGGCACCGGGACGAAATCTACTGGAACGAAGACATCCTGCAGCATTACCTTGCAGGATTCCAGTTCGCGATGGGGGACCTCGAAGCGGATGCTTCTCCGATCCAGGTCGAACCTTGAACCACGGATTCATCAGCCCCCGCAGAATGACGGAGGGTCAATGACGCAGCAGCAAGAAAGGAGGAGCAAGCTATCCAGCGGCTCCTCCACTGTTTTTGCCAAAAGGGACCTGATGCCTTTCCAGCGACTCGGCCATTTCACCACATCGATAACCAACTGCATCGATAACCAACTGCATCGATTCCCCGCCCGGAAATCACCAGAAAAACGGAAGCAAAAAAATCATCCGCAGCGGAGGAGATCAAAGGGGTAAACTGTCGGCCAGGCAAAACGGTTCAAGAGGCCGTCACTGCAGTCCCGGAAACCTCGACTTCAGGTCGACATCATCGTCCATTTTTTCCTGCAGCTTGAGCAGATCGGCAAACAGTGTTTTCACAATCGGCCTCGATTCCGGCAGGGAAGCAAGGTCCTCCATTTCATCAGGGTCCTTTTCCAGGTCAAACAGCTTTGCAATCTTGATTTCGGGGTAACAGATCAGCTTGTACCTTGGGGTACGGATGCTGCGTTGCAGTTTCAGGTAGCCTCCGTAGATGGATGAATAAGGACTCGACTCTCCTTCCAACATTGGCAGGATGCTGTGAAATTCCACGTGCTCCGGCTTTTCCACCTTCGCCAGGTCCAGTGCAGTCGCCATCGTATCCTGCAGGTAAATCGGCTCGGCAATGGTCTTTCCTTTTTCCACACCCGGCCCGGAAACCATGTACGGAACACGGACACTGTGGTCATACAGGTTCTGCTTGCCCATAAACCCATGGTGCCCACAAGCCAGTCCATGGTCGGCGGTAAAAAAGATCCAGGTGTTTTCCTTCTGTCCTGTCTCTTCGAGCTTTTTCAGAATGCGGTTAATCTGGTCATCCATATGGGTGATAATCGCAAAGTATTCCTGCCGATTGACCTGAACAGCATGTTTGGTGCGGGGAAATATTGCCAGCTTTTCATCCCGAAGGCTTTTCCCGTTACCGATACCATCTTTGTGGGGGTACATCGGCAGAAAGTTTTTCGGAACCCGGATTTTTTCCAGCGGGTACCGGTCAACATATTCCTTGGGACTCTGCCTGGGATCATGGGGCGCGTTGAATGCGACGTACATGAAAAAAGGCTGCTCCTGCTTCTGTGAGTCCTCCAGGAAATCAACGGCGTCATCGCCCACCACTTCACTCCAGTGCTTTCCACCCTTCCAGAAACCGCCAAACCGGGGGTCATAGGGCGACCAGGGATCCGAACCATCCGCACGGGGACGCGAATAACCCTCCGGCGTCTGGTTGGGCATTCCCCCTCGCACGTGAGTCGCCACATCAAACGCCAACTCGGCCTTGGCACGGCAATGCCACTTGCCCGTAAAATAGGTCTTGTACCCGGCCCCTTTCATATATTCGCTCCACCAGCGTCCCGCTTTTCGCTCCTGCTCACTCTTGGAGTGAACTTTCTGGGCCCGCCAGACAAAACGCCCCGTGTTCAACATGGTTCGACTGGCAACGCAGACCGCTCCACTCCATGAACCCATGTTGTAGCAATGGGAAAACGTGGTTCCCTGACGGGCCAGACGATCCAAAGCGGGAGTCTGGATGGTCTTTTCGTAACCAAACGCATTGACTGTTTCGTAGCACTGGTCATCGGCGAAAATAAAAAGAATATTGGGTTTCCCCACAGGCTCCCCTCCCCGGAGGGCCGAACAGGGAACAAGAAGAGCGAACAGGAGCACAGCACGGAAGGCTGGCAATTTTTTGCGGCAGTTCATTGGCGTTACTAAACAAAAAAAGAAGGGTAGGTCTTACGGATCAGATGTACCTGATTTTGTGGCGGGCACCGTGCCGGTTCGCCGGTCGTTCTAATCCCGAATGATTTCATGATGCTGATGTTTCTTTTTCGAACGGATCACCTTCAGTTTCCGGGTCCCTGAGAACGCATCAAAAAGCGAATCCGCACGAAGGGGATCCACAGCACCGGCATGCACATCCAGCAGGTATCTCAAGGTTAACGGTGAATCCTTTTGAAGGTTGATCGGCATCTTCATGCCCGGTGAGGCCCCCATCCAACCGTCTTCACGAACATGCCAACCGGTTGGCTGGCCGATATTGTCCGCATGGTCAATGAAGGTAATCCCCTCGGCAACCTCCTTGTTTTCCGAATGTGAAAACTGTGTTCCTGAATAATCCATCCAGCGGGCCGGTTTACCGAAAAGATTCTTTTCCCCGGTCTTGCGTTCGCTGCTGGTCAACCTGCCACCTCCCCAGAACTCGGCAATCTGACGACTGACACGGACAGCCAGGAAACCAAAGTTCGTCTGCTGCAACTCCAACTCTTCCGAACGGGGAATAAACGTCGACTGCACCTCAAGAGTCCAGTTGACGGAATCCACCGGTTTTAATTCAACCAGCAATTCCTGGGTCATCAGTGGAGCTGGATCATGTCCATCCAGCCACAAAAGCTCCGAACCAAAACGGGCCCACGGGTCCCCCTCCTCGATTGCAAACCAGCGAGACTGTCTGATCCGGGTTCCGGTACCATCCGCCCAGAAGTTCTGGCCAAACACCTTGTTGTGAGCAAACCAGATGGAACGATGATGATCATGGTCCGGGGCACCGGGGTGCCCCATTCGGGTCAGGCTTTCGCCGGAAAGACACTGCGTCGGGTAGAAAAATGGCCGCGGGTACTCTTCACCGAAATGCCAGCGTGTTTTCTCTTTTCCATCCACCAGGAATTGAAACTGATGGCCTGGCAGGGGAATGACTTCGCACCGTTTTTTCATCAACATCACCTTGCCAGTTTTGAAGTCGAACGAATTCCTCGTTGAGCAAACCCGCCTTAATCCTTCGAAGTGGGCTGAGTGGCATCACCCGGTTTCTTTTCAACAAATTTTACTTCAAATATTTTGGGCCACAATTTGCCGGTCAGGTAAAAGGATCCACTCTCCCTGTCGACGGCAATACCGTTGAGGCAGGCCTCCCTGTCCTCGGACCGGGGCTGCAGCAAACCGGTCATGTCGTAACGGGCACTGACCCTACCCGACGCAGGGATAATCTGCAGGATAAAATCCTCATGCCAAACGTTGGCATAAATCCTGCCGTCAAAATACTCCAGTTCATTGATGTGACGTATCTTTTGTGAACCATCATGCACGGTCACCTTCGAAACCACCTCAAGTGTTTCCGGGTCGAGATAACGAATGGTTGCTGATCCGTCGGAGTGAATCAGGTAGTCCGCATCGGAGGTCAGCCCCCAACCCTCAAACTCAAAATCCCTCTCTTCCAGAAGCTCCAGGGAATCCTTGTCGTAGACCCGGATCCGATTGTTCTGAAATGTCAACTGGTAGAGCTTGCTGCCGTAAAGGGTGATGCCCTCGGCAAAGTAATGGTCCGGCAAATCCTTACGTGTGATCACCTTGCCGGTAGCAAGGTCGAGTGTGCGAAGCGAAGACTGACCGGTGCGACCGGTGCTTTCATAGAGTCGGTCATTATCGATCAGCAGCCCCTGGGTGAAAGCGGCGGAGTCGTGCTTGATACTTCTCAGCACCTGGTAGGTGTAAACGGGTGCAGTTGCTGGCGGCAATCTCAGGTAGGTCATGACCGCCATGCTGCCGACCAGGCTTCCGACAAAAATAAACCACAAAAACAGCCGGTTGGAGGTCGGCCTCCGACTGCCAGGATCCAACTTCTCGTTGGCAGGCGATGGGGTCACCGTCCGTTGCTGAGATTGTGTTTTTTTCCTGTTTCTCTCTTTTGCCATGAAATCTTTCATTCGTAACGCGGAAAAGCCTTCGATCGACGAGGTAGCGAACCGACACTTCTGATGATATCCGAATCGTGTCATCCCATTGAGTGCCCATTGGCAGGCCAGGACAGAGCTGAATCCAAACCCAGGCCAGCTTTCCCTGATCCGCGATCCCCGTCGAACCTGAAACGCAACGAACTCGGGGCGCATCGGCAATCGGGGCGCGTCGGCAATCGGTCAATGATCCGCCGGATGGACTCTGAAAAAGCGAAAACCGGAGCGAACTGGCAGCCCAAGCTACCCAGACCACCAGGACCGAACAGGAAAAACCCAGCCGCCATCGGTGATTAATTCAGCATTTCCCCCCTTTAAAGCCATTTTTTTCTTGCTTTCCACCCGAAATCCTGATGTAATTTCGCGAGGAACGGAAAAGATTGCGCATCGGTCAATACGGCGGTTCATGGGAGTTATCCGATGGTATTCAAGCTCTTTTCACGCAGTGTCAGCTGCGGTACCTGCGGAGACAGTTTCGAGGAACTCGAACCTGTCCCGATCAAGGAAAAAAACCTGATCAAAAAGAACCTGATGGACGCAAAGTTCCTTTGCCCCATATGCGGTTTGAATTTCCATGGAAGGTGCGGCCATGTGGGAAGCGCTTCTCCCAGCGGAGCCTCGGTTACCTGCGCGGGATGCAAACACGCCTTTCAGCAAAAGCTCCCGTTTGTGATTCTCAAGTAGGGATTCGTCAACAGGCCTTGGCGATTTTTAAAGAGCGTCTTCTGCGACTCAATCGAATGCTCTGTCCTTGATACTCCGTCAGGTCAATTCTGGTCGCTTTCTGAAATCATCGGTTTTTGCTGGAAAAAACGTACCAGTATATCCACGCGGCCCAGCGCGAGGCTCGATTCCCATAGCGGTATCAGGAAGACTCAACGGACAAAAATTTGCCCAGTACATAGCTTGCCCAGTACATAGCTTGCCCAGTACATAGCTTGCCGAGCAAACAGCTAATCGGGCGTCATGCCAGAACGGCCTTCCCGCGGCTGAATCCGCCCGGGGTCTTGCCTGCGGATTCGCACCGAACTTCCTGGTATGGCAAAGACATTTCCCTCAGTGCCCGCTTCCCCTAAAATCGCCTAATCTGACCAGCAGTGACTGCACGAAGCAGACCCTGCACTCATTTCAGGACCTGCAGCATCGTGTCCGTCAAACGGAACCTCAAGCCGCTTCCCTTAAGGGTCGCTTCAATCACTTTTTCTATGGTCGCTTTTTTCAGATTGACCACAACTCGTTGCCCCAGCAGGGTCTCAAGATCGGGTGCATAGTTTAACGCAACCCCCCGGTTTCCGGCAATTGTTTTCAGGATACCGATCCGACTGGCACTGGTGTTGAGATCGAACACATCCTTACTGCCCGCCTTGATCCTGGTCTGCCATTTGCGAAGGGGCCTCATCTGATCGGCAATCACAATTTGTTCCCGCAGGGAAGCCCGCAGGAAAAAATCGTTGTTACGACTTGCGGTTTGCACCGATTCCAACTGGTTTCGTCTGGCCAGGAGCTCGATTTTCCTCTGCTCCGACTTTCGGTACCGGGTGGTCAGTACCTGTTGCGGGGAAACCTCGACGATCTGCAGAGAACCGGATTCGTCAATCACCCGAAAACTCCTGTTCATCAGGGAAAGCAGGAAAGTCAATTGTTCCCACCTGGCCAGTCGGGGCAACTTTTGTGCTCGCCATAAATCGTGCGGAATGGTTTCCACATCCAGAATGGAAAATCCCATGTTGGCAACCATGACCGAAACGGTATCCCTGGGATTCGAAAGGAAGCTCCAGCCAAAATCGGTGATCTCCCCGAGCTTGCCCTGGCTTGCATCCGAGAGCTTTGTCAGCTCGTAGGACTGGAGATTGCGAAGCACCAGGAACCGGTTCACTTTTTCCCTGGGAGCGATGTAGACAAAAGACCCGACCGAAACCGCAAGGCCCTCGAACTGCGAGGCAACCTCGTCCAGCGTCTTCCCCAACGGCTGGAGTTCAGTGGAAAACATCACCTTTTTCCCGGGGTCGACTTCCGGATCCAGGTAGATGGCAACCCTTGCATTACGGCTCAATGCATCGAGATCCTCACGCAATGACCCGGTCGAGGAAAAACGGATCTTGTTGTTGAGCGCTTCACGGAATGAGCCCCCGGTTTTCCAGCTTTGTCCTGGCGTCTCAGAAACGGCAGTCCCAAGAATTACGGCCACCCCACACAGGCACACGAGGCAACTGTATGGAAAAATCGATAATCCTGCCCGTTTCCGGGGATCGAAAAGAGCATTTTTCATGTGACGCCGCATTTGTTGAATTGCTGACTGACTGCCCCGGATTACACTCAAAACCGGGGGCAGCCAAAGTCTACACCATGGTGGTTCCTGACGAAACCGAAAAAGCACATGCCCGGATCATTCCATGAAGTCACACCTGCTCCAACTTTATGCGCGGTACCTGCAGGATGAGGACCAACCGACCTTTTTCAATTCCGTCTCGCAGTCCTACCTGGCCGGGACACTGGAGAGACTGACTTCGTCCGCATGTGTATTGACCCGCCGTGGAGCCGTTTTATCTCTTGGCTTGATGGGAACACTGGAATCGAGCCCCGTGCTCGCAAACCTGCTCGGCGATCCGGACAACACCCTCTCTTCGATGGCCGAACAGGCCATTGGCCGGACCTGGTTCCGCACCGGATCGGTTGAACACCAGAAGGAACTGCTGGTTCTGCAGCGTCAAAATCACCTCCGACGGTTTGACGAGGTTCTCCACAGGGCAACCAGGTTGATTGAACTGAATCCGGACATTGCCGAAACGTGGAACCAGAGGGCAATTGCCCATTATTCACTTTGCCACTTCAACGACTCCATCCGGGATTACCGGGAGACACTCAAGCGGAATCCACTCCACTTCCCGGCAACCATCGGGCTGGGAAACAGCTACCTGGAATCCCGAAATTTTGTGGAGGCAATCGCATCCTTCAAAAGGTGTCTCCAGATTCACCCCGGTCTGAAAACCATACAGGACCAGGTCAACTTCCTCGTAAAAAGCCTGAACTGACCGATCAAAGACCAATGGCAAACGCCTTCAAAAGGACTTAAAATTGGTGGACCCGGCTGACGATTTGTTGCACAGCCGGACACCTTCGGTTTTGTATCATCCCATTTCCATTCATCCAGGAACAAAACGTGAAAACCATCTTCCATTTCGGCCTGCTAATTTCCCTGAGCCTGTTGATCGGCTGCGGTCAGGATGCTGGCACCGCTGACGTCCAGGGGCTACCGGCCCTGAAAGCCGACCCCAATGCGGAAAAGGGCGGGGGCTCGTCCGGACCCTCCTTCAGCATGAAGGTGGATCCCACCAAAATGATGATGGGCAGACTGGACGCCAATGGGGATGGCAAGATCACCAAGGAGGAAAATCCTGACGGCGGACTTCAGGAATACGATCTCAACAAGGATGGAACCATTACCCGTGAAGAGATGGAAAAACGAAATAAGGAAATCAGCGAAAAGGGGCTGACTGCGATGGAGTCGGATCCGGACAAGGAAAAAGAGGTCAAAAAATAGGGTCCGGAGCGACCGGCAAAACAAAATCAGAAAAAGAAAAAAAGGCGTAACCCGGTTACGCCTTTTTTTGTCGCGATTGACATTCTGGCTGCCAACTGACGGAGTGCTGTTACTCCTATTCGAATCAACATCGATACCACCAATGGGTTTCGATTCCGAACAGCCAAAACTCTATTCGTCGCCGCCGGGGGCCTCATCCTTACGCTCACCGAACTGCTTTTGCATGCCCCCTTTTTCCATTTCATCAATGATTTTCTGCATTTCGGGCGGGGTTTTCGAATCTTCTTTTGCTGGCCCTTTTCCTTCGGCATCGGCTGAACCACAACCAGTAAGGCCCAAAGCGGTTACCAATGCGAAAGATACCAAAAGCATTCCAAATTTTTTCATGATTTTCTCCGATGAACAAAAATGATTTCGTGATTCTAGTCTTTTGACAGCCAATTCTCAACTCATTCCGGCAGGGAGGGCAGTGATCGCCAGTATTGCATTTCGTTTTGACGTCCGAGCGTCTCGTAGAAGGAAACGAATTTTTCACAATTCTCCTGGTTCAGCTCTCCCTCGAGAAGAATCTGCTGCAACTCCCGGATCCTTTCGCTGCTCGTTGTATTCCTCATTTCTTCACCAAGTTTCCGGTATTTCGATGCACTCTCCTGGTCACCAATCGTTTTCAGGCAGGTTTCGAGGCGAAAGTAAATGGATGGATCAATCGGTCCCGGCCAAATCGTCAGTGCCCTTTGAAAGGAATCGACGGCCTGCCGTGGATCATTTTCATAGTCCTGCTCAATCACCCCTTTCTGACGCCAATACTCAAAATACGTCTCATCTTTCCAGTACTGGTGAAGTGTTGCCGCCAATTCGATTTCCCCGACTTCGAAATAGGTGTTGACTGCAGTAATCAGGTACAGCGGATCCGAAAGATCGATTTGCTCAGGCGTTAGTTCATCCAGCAACAGCTTGGCCTGCTTCCCATCGGACCGAATGTAGAACCAGTAGGCCAGTGCAACCTGTGGCAACTGTTGACCAGGCTCTGCGTCACGAAAGGCCAGAAGACGTTTTTGGCTCAGGGGGATATTCACCTGGTAAAGTCCATCCACACGCAAAAGCGGATCCGTCTTCGAGTTGTAGGTCCCCAGCGAAAACTGGCTCAAGAACCAGTTGGCCAGCACTTCCCTTGTCTGTCTCCTGTTTTGGGAATTCTGGACCAGGGACTCGAACAGCGGCTCGATCAGTGTCTCCCGGCTGGTACAACAGAAAATCTGCATCAACGAATTCAACGATTCCGTGTGATCGGTTGAGATTGCAAGCGCCCGCCTGAGAGCCCGCTCCGCCTTGACAGGTTTCAGTTGATCAAAAAAGTGAATGGAAGCCTCGTGCATTCGGGCCCGTAAACCTTCATCAGAATCATCCGGAATCCGGGACAGGGCATCCAACGCCAACTGCACCCTTTTTTCAGAATCCAGGTTCCCGTCCTTGAATACAGCTTCCGCATAGACCAGCAGAACGTTCGTATCGCCGGGACGAATCTCCAGTGATTTTTCCGAATACACGCGGGCGGCAGTGAAATCCTCCTTGGCAAGGGCCCTGGTTGCCCGCTGAGACAGGTCGCTTGCCTGCTGACTCCTGTAACTGAAATAGCCCGCCACCAATCCTGCAGACAGCAAAACCAGTAAAGAACCGATCATCCATTTTCTCATTTTGAATTACCGCATCAGGTTTTGGGAAAACAGGCGCTAAGACCTTTTTCAGCGTGCAGGGGCACGTGCCTGGCGAGGCCCGGGCATCTGCACCGGGTTGCCCTCGGGACTCAAAAGCCATGTTCTGTCCGTGGCCAGGTTTTCAAATTCAGTTTTGCCTCCAGCGGCCCAATGAACGGTGACCCCCACCGCATCAAGCTCTCCAACGCCAAGGTGCAAACGGGGGTCCATCGCCGAAAGATAACTTTGCCCCCTGACAACTGGCAGCACCACCTTCTCTGCCCCCAAGTGGACAATCACTTCCGTTCCCACCAGGTCCTGGCGGTCCTGATCCAGCAATTGCAGTTGGATGCTTTTGTTGCCGGAACGGGTCCGATTCTCCAGCAAAGCATAGGGAGCATCGAGATGGCCCACGCAAAGGTCGACGTCACCATCGTTATCAAAGTCACAGCTGGCGACACTCCTGCCGGCAAACTTCCTCTGAAAGTAGATTCCGGATTGGCTGCTGAGATCAAAAAAGCGGCACTCGCTGTTGTTGATCAGTTGTGGAGTCAGACGGAAGGGGGGAATCTGCTCACCCAGCACATGACCATTGGAAATAAACAGGTCAAAATCGGTATCGTGATCGTAATCAATGGCTACGGTGCCGAAGCCAATGAAATCAAAACTCAGGTTCTTGATCCTGGTCTCGTAACTGGCGTCTTTAAACAGCAGCCCCTGCTGGTTGAGGTAAAGCGTATTTTTATTCTGGTAGTAGTGGGTTAAAAAAAGGTCGATTTCACCGTTCTGGTCAAAGTCCCTCACTGCCAATCCCATCGTGGCCTCTGCCAATCCATTTTTGGAGGCAGCGACTCCAGAGTCGTCGGCGATATTCTCGTACTTCAACCCTTTCTCCCGTTGACGGTAAAACGCGTTTCGGGTCAGGTCGCTTCCGAGGTAAATCTCGGGGTTCCGGTCGTGATCGAAGTCGGCCGCACAAACAACCAGCCCCTTGCTCTTGAAATCAAATCCTGCCGACTGGCCAACTTCAACGTACGTTCCATCCCCCTGGTTCTCGTAAACCAGGTCCCGGGTGGCCGCGTACGTCCCGGGGCCACAATAGCCCGCAGTTCCCTTGTAGTTACAGGGATGGTGATTCCCAACCGTCCAGTCAACATAACTGGCCACCACGATATCCAGGTCATCGTCCTGGTCGAGATCCACCTGGACACAACTGGTACTCCAGAGTGGTTCATTGGCAAGATCACCCACCGGCTGACTGCTGAAACTGCCATCACCGAGGTTCAACAAGAGGTAATTCTGACCATGGTTGCTGACGAACAGATCGACAAACCCGTCCCGGTTGGCATCTCCAGTAGCCAAGCCCTGGGAAAAACCACGACCATCGGGAGCAGCAAAGTCTGTCACCGCATCAAAACCGGTTTCCAACAGGTTCCTAAACAACTGGTTTTGATGCTGCCGGTTCTGCGGCTGAGACGCGGCGACCAGGGCATCTCCATTGGCCAGGTAAAGATCCCAAAAACCATCAAGGTCGTAATCGAGCCAGGCGATTCCGGCCCCCATCACTTCAGGAAAAAAAAAGCGATCCTTAACGGCATCCCGGTAGAGAGAAAAATCGACCCCCCATTCCGGGGCCCGGTCTTCGAAGAGGGGCTCCACAAGCCCCTGCGGGCGGGATTCCCGGTCACGCACCTTGTTCAAGCGACTGATCAGACCGGGATCTGCCTTACCTGAATTCCCGGTACCGGTTCCCTTCGAACCCGATGTTCCAGCAGTAGAATCAGGGGAATTGGAAACGGGACCAGCGTTGCCACCGGTCCCGTTCTGATTTTTACACGCTGTCAGAGACAATAAGAATCCGAATGAAAAGCACAGAACTCCTAAAGACAAACTGCGCATCTATCGAATCAAATCTCCAGGCAGCGATTAATAATCGGTGCTGCCACCATCGTTACGAACACCCATGTTTCGCCAAACAACGATATCGATCGTTTCAGGAACGAAATCAACCGAACCGTCCAGCCGAGCGGCATTGACACCTGCAGGGTGCTGACTGTTTGCCGTGTAAACGGTATCAATCTGCATCCAGTCGGATCGACCATTTCGGTGATGGCAGGATGGCTCGTTGGGAGCGAGGGTGGTGGTAATCACACTTCCAAATTGGCTGAACGAAGGAGCCCAACCGGCACCACGGCAACCGCGACGGCCACCATCCAGTGGATTGGATTGATTGAGGCAGGCCTGACGGCACTCGTCAACATCGTTGCAGCTGACCCAGTCCATGATGTGGTAGAACTTGCCTGTACCACCGTCGTCCGGAACGAACTCCGAGTAATACAGCGTATTGCTGGTACCATCCGTTGCACTGCTGAATCTTCGGTGCTGGTTCCCAAGCCAGGAAGGCACACCAAATACAGCCAGCATACCGTTGGCCTTGTCCTGAACACCATTGGGTCCACCGTAAGGAGGATGAGGCCAGACGGCAGGTGTGGTTCCCGCAATGATGGAGTAGGTGTGAAGACCTTGCTCACCACCGGGTGTTTCGGTACCTGCCGAGGGACAGACAAACATGGGAAACTTTTGGCTTTGGCTTTCCACGTTCAGTCCATCGTGCCAACCACGGTTGGTCCAACCTTCACCGTCAAAACGAATTTTGTCGTGAGCGTTGGTTTGTTCCAGGAAGGGCAACAAGGGCACCTTTTCGGTGAAAGCACCTTTACGCGTCCATCCACCATTCGATGGATCGACATTCCAGCCAACCGAAATTGGCAATTTCTTCAAAGTGTCGTGGTAGTTGTGTGCGGCCAACACAATCTGCTTCAGGTTGTTTGTGCACGACGTCCTGCGTGCCGCTTCACGGGCCGCCTGAACTGCAGGTAGCAGCAGCGCGATCAAAATCCCAATGATCGCGATGACCACCAACAACTCGACAAGCGTGAAGCCCTTTCGAGATGAGGTTCGGTGATACACCATAAACGGGGTCTCCAGAAAAAATAGAGATATAAAATGAGACATGTCAGATACCAAGTTTATCGACAAACATGGTTTTTATCAAGAAAAACAGCGGGCCCAGGTGATACAAACCCGCCAGATCCCCTCCGGGGCAGCTGTCACCAAAACAGAATGGTCAGATTGTTGCCCTAATTTCCAGACGCCGCCTCGATAACGACCTCGATTGACTGCCGAGGGTCTCCGGTATCCAGAACATTCCTGGCCCCCGAGGGCCAGGAAATCGTCGGAAAAGAATTTTTCCCCAGCCTCGTTTCCCGCAACACAAGCTCATGCGAGGAAAGGTAGCTGCCGCCTCCAACAAGAACCCTCATCAGTTCGGCATTACCATGCTTGAACCGCATGGCTGCGCCGATCCCATCCCGGTTGCTTTCTATACCGACCAGGTGAAAGGAACTGGCTGCCCCTTTTTCGACCAAACAGAGGTTTTCCAGGATCCCCGGCGAACGATCCTGGTGTCCAATCACCAGGTCCGCATCTCCATCGTTGTCCAAATCAGCAACAGCCAGTGCCCTCCCCGGATGCCTGTTGTCGAAATAGTCGCCTTCGACCTTGGCCAGGCGGAACCTGCCCTGTTCGTTCTTCCAGATCAGGCAGGGCTGCAGGTGCTCCTGCCCAGGTTCAAAAAAATCAATGTTGGGGTCCACATGGCCATTGGTGACGATCACCTCCATCCAGCCATCTCCATCCAGGTCGATGAATTCAGCCCCCCATCCGACCCACGGTCGAGCCCCGTCCACCAGTCGATTCTGTTTGGAAACCTCCGCGAACTGCAAGCCACCGAGACCCTTGTAAAAGGAATTGTATTCTTCGGAAAAGTTGGTGCAGAACAGATCGATGTGACCGTCATTGTTGGCATCGGCAGCAGCCACCCCCATGCTGGCCAGTGAGCCACCGTTGGGACCGTAGCCGGTCGACGACAACTCGGTCCGATTTTCGAATCCGGATTCCCTGCTGTTGATCAGCAGCAAGTTGGAATGCATGTCATTTCCACAGTACAGATCAACCAGGCCATCCTCGTTAAAATCGGTGGCGATCACACCCTGGGTGCGAAAGTCTTCCCGTTGCTTTTGTTTATTTTTTCCCTGGGTGTAGGTGTAAATACCTTTTGCCTCGGACACATCCGAGAAAGTGCCATCGCCATTGCTTTCATAAAGCACATCGGACTGGGCACGAATCGAAGTTGGACTGCAGAAGCGGGGCTGATTCTGCTCCCGGTTTCCACAGCGGTTCTTCAACTCGAGGTTCCAGATACCATAGTTGCCAACATAGAGGTCCAGGTTCCCGTCATTGTTGAAATCCAGCCAGGCGCTGCTGGTAGCCCACCCTGGGGTATCAGGTAATTCCCCACCAGAGTCCTGTTGGACAAGAGGCTTGCCATGCGGTTGTCCCTCCCCCTGAACCAGCTCGAAATTTCCGTCGCCCATGTTCCGGAACAGCAGGTTGGGACCGTAACACCCGACATAAAGATCCTGAAAACCATCATTGTCAAAGTCCCCTACCGAAACACCTGAACAATAGGCATCCGCATCAAGACCGGTGGGGTGAGAGCAATTGTCAAATTGCCAGTTGCCAAGGTTCCGATAGACCTGGTTTCTTGCGTCAGCTTCCTGCTGATCGACCGGAAAGTGTTTGCCGCTTACAAAGTAGATGTCCGCAAAACTGTCGAGATCGAAATCGAGAATGCCCACGCCACTCCCATTGGCTGCCGGAAAAACCCGTTTTTCATCAAAGCCGGAGCAATGAACGAAATCGATTCCGGTTTCTTTCCGCCAGGCGAACCTGAAGTCGGTCGGCAGGCCCACTCCCGCGGCGGCGGGATCCTTCTTTTTCCGTGGGGAGATATCGATTTGAGACAGGTTCCGGTCGCCGGACTTGCCTTGCGCCATTTTTCCGGTTTCCGGCTGGCCTGCATCCTGTTTCCCCGACTGTCGGCAGCCAGCGAATATCAACAGCGCCAGCACCAGTACCCCCAAAAAGCCTCGCCCCCAGGGTCGTCGAGCAGAAATTGAATTGTCAGGATCCATGTTTCGGTATCCAGTTCAGAAGATATCGACGGGCACATCTGTCAGCGGTGGCAAAACGCCCTGGTTGGCGACCGCCTTGAGGAACCGTTGGGAAAAATCGTCATTCAGATGTTCCTTGACCGTCATCAGCAACTGCTCCGCCTGGCTCCAATTCTTGTCTTTTGCAAAATCATAAGCCTTGATCACCACGGCCCAGTGGGTGTCCGGTTTTTCCCTCAAAGCTTCCCGGATCGTGTTGATCTTTCTTTCTTTTTCCCGCAGTTCCTTGGTCAACTGCTGGAACTGTCGGGCTTCCTTTTCTTTGCCCTGCATCGCCAGTGCACGCTGCATAAGGTAGGTGGTACTGCTTTTTACGTCGCCGGCATTGCGCAGCGGGACCAGGAAATTGATGGCCATTACGGGCTCTTTTTTCAGCAGCGCCGCATTCGCGAGTCCTTC
Organism: Planctomycetota bacterium; assembly: GCA_036336715.1. GTDB lineage: Bacteria > Planctomycetota > Planctomycetia > Pirellulales > Pirellulaceae > JABAAE01. Next base: position 14,376 of record JAYZFP010000139.1, on the reverse strand, counting down.
TCGGGCCACCAGGCTCGGTTTCAGCTGGTACTGTTTTTCAAAAGCGATCTGCCGGGACCAGTAAAAACCGGACTTTTCCTGGTTACCCAGTTCTTCAAATGCCGAACCAATCGCTTCCATGGCATTGGAGGCCCGTTGCAAGTCAATAAAGGTGTTCAGAGTCAGGCTTTTTTCCAGCATTTCAATCCCCTGCTCAGACTCACCCTGTTCCACCTTGAGGATCCCGACTTCGTAATAGAAAAGGTAGGGAGGGATCCTGATTTTCTCCGAGTTGGGATCAAGCACCAGAACCTGGTCCCACTCCTGAAGCGCCACCTTTTCCCGCCCTCGCTTGATTTCAATCAGACCCAGCAGGTAATGGCCGACAGCCGCATGGCCCTCCACTTTTTTCAGGTCTTCGGCCGTTTGTGCGGCCCGCTCCAGTTTGCCCAATTCGGTCTGGCAGACAGCCATAAAATAAAGGGCCTCTGCCATCAGCAAGTTTTTCTTTTCGGCCTTTAGCTGGTCGAGTTCTCCTTCGCCAATTTTTGCCATCACCCCAATCCAGTTGGAGTAGCCTTCCGCGTACTGCTCCAGTACCGTCAACGACTTTGCAAACGCAAACATGTCGTGAACGTCAGAAACCCCCTCGATCTGCTCATAGATTTCCTTGCATTTCTGAAACTCGTTGAGTCCAGCGTGAGCGCGACCTTTGAGCGATTTGGCCGAGTTATCGTTCGGATTGGAAATCAGGTACTCGTTGAGAACGGTCAACGCGAAACCGTAATCACCCGCTTCGATCTTTTCCCGGGCCTCGCGGACCGGAGCTCTTTTCAGGTAGTCGATCAGTAACAGCCCACCTCCGACACCTGCCAGGATCAGCAGAATCAGCAGAAAGCTTGCCCCGTTGAGAGCGAAAAAACGCCGCCTGCGACTCCCGATGGCGGTTTCCACTCCGGACTCATCGGAACCTGGCCCGGAGCCGGCGACCGACGCATGGGAGGATTCGTCGCTTCGTTTTCTGCTTTTTCTTTTCACGGACCGGGGATACCTGTTGGTTCCTTGAATTGCCTGGAATTGAGACGGCCCACTCATCGGTCAGCGGGCTCAAGCTACATTCTAACTGTATTGATTCATTGTCCAAAATCGGGATCACATCACTCTGTTTACGCAATAAACCCTGTCCGGGTCGGCAAAATCAGTCGCTGCCGCAAAAAAACGGGCAGCCAGGTGCCGGAAAAACGAAGTTCCGGACGAAAAGCCCCCCAACTCGGTGGCAGGAAACCAAGCCCGCATGGCAACCAGCCCCCTGTGTCCAGCCCCGGGCTGAATGGGGCTTTGGGTCGCTTCCCGGCAAGTCGATCGCCGACTTCCTTCCATCGGCCAGCACCTCCGGATTTCATGGCGTCCTGTTTTGCGGACACAAACGAAACAACAGGTTACCTGAGCTGGTAAACAGTACGGGGAGTCCACGGGATCCCCCTGCCCAAAAAGGGAGGAGACGAACAAGGAACTCCCGGGGTTCCTCTACCAGGGAAAACTGTAATGCAGGTAAGGGTTTTCGTTGCCGGGGCGATAATGGCCCAATGGATAGTCGCAGGACCGGGGGCGTTGGAACATGGCCTGCAGCGGAAGTGTCTGCACCCTTCCAAAAAAGTGGACTCCCGAAAGAACCGGTTGCAACAGTCCGGCGTCCTGCCCATAACGCTCCAGGCCGATATCCTCAAAATAGAGAGGATGGTGGCAAATATTGGGAGCCTGCCAGAAAAAGAGCTGCTCGGCATGTTGCAACTCGACGAAAGGTCCTGCCTTGATTCGGGCAAAACGATTTTCCGGCTCTTTTTTTCCTGACCCGCGGAGACTGGCCTTGAGCTCGGTGATCTTTTTGAGCCCCAGCAGGTCATCAATGGTCGACTCGTCTGCAGATTCCTGCTCCTGGTAGACAAAACGCAATTCCTGACCGCGGGCACATTCCACCCATCCCAGGCAACAAACCCAGCCGAGGACCATCCATTTCCCGTTCATCGGTCACCAATCATTCAGACCCAATAAAAATTCCCTGCTATTCTTTTCGGAACAAACAGGCGGAAAACCCTGATTTTCGGTCGGCGTTGGATTAATTCACAGGACAAAAACAAGCGGCAAAGTCAACGCAACCGTCAACATGAAATTTGAAAGTGCCTCGCGACACCACTCGACACCTGGGCATCAGTCTTCCAGGCGTGGCTGCTCGTCGTCCTTTTCGGATTCAGGTAACCCTTCGGCCGCAGCTGCTTCGCTCTGCGATCCTTGGTTCCCCGTAGCGTCCGCCTGATTGGTTTCCTCTCCTTTTCCCGACGAATCCTGCCCTTCCATGGCATCCCCTGCGGGACCCTCCTTCGAAGAATCCATGGCGGGTGCGCTCGGGTCAGCCGCGGGCTCTGCCGGTGGATTTTCTGCCGGTGACTCCGCAGATGAAGGCTCCCCCGGTGGCGAAGGAACGAGTTGCTGGGGAAGACGCGGCTCGGTGGACTGCAAATCCGGAAGCGGAAGCGTTTCTTCCACGACCTCCACATGGACCTGGTCAAGCTCCACGAAATCGTTGTCTTTGCGCAGCAGAAGGTACATTCCCGTCATCGCCACAAAAAAGAACCCATAACTGAACGCCGTGGCCAACAGTCGAACCGACCCCTCCCAGAAACCGATCGCACTGACCCCGATTTTGTGAAGGGTGATTTCATCTTCGCCAACCAGGCTGGCATCGGAAGGTTCCGCACCTTCTGCTTGCAGTGGGTTTCGTCCGGCCGGCTGGTCAACGCCCTGGCTGATCTCTTCGATCCTCGCCCCGCCACTCCCCCAACTCACGCCCCAACGGGAGAAATCGACGGTCTTGTCGGAAATCGTGAAAGCCACCCACGTCGCAAAATAACCCAGCAACAGGATTACCAGCCAGTAAAAAAAGTATCGGAACGGTTTCTGGGTGGGATAGGAGTAGCAGCGACTGACCGCGTCAAACGGATCCGCGCTTTCACTGGCAATCGCGGGCCAGAGAAGGGGCCACCCCAAGAACAGGGGAATCAGGATCACAGCCATGAACAGCGCGAGCAAAATGACCAGCAACCAGCCAAGGCCTGCGATTGCCAACATGAAATCGGCTCGGATCATCAGCCCGAAAACGAAAAAGGGCAGGACAAACATCAGCAGGATGCCCAACGGGACCAGTGAACTGGTCCAGAATGTTACCATCCGACGACGCACAAAACCGAATGCCTCGCCAAAACCGATCCGTTCATCACGTGTAAAATGCAACGCGGCAATCCGGCAGACGATCCCCCCCGGTATCGCCCACAGCAGCAGCATCCAAACTGTTCCGATGGCAAAATAGAACCATTGCCTCAGGTTCAAATTCCGATTGAGCAGCTGAAAATGCCCCTCGTAGAATTTCCCGTAAACATACAGCGGCCCTTGTCCCTGGAAAAATCGGCCGGGGACAAAATCATCCTGCCAGTGTGTGGCCGTCGCAACCTGCGTTCGAACCCGGATACTGTAGTCCTGCTGGTCAAGCGGAAAAGGTGTGCCGGACACTTCTCCATCGGCCAGGAACAGCGAACCGAACTGCCAGCCCAAGGGTGTCAACACCAGCGCCACCAGACAAACCAGAACAATCGTGGGTCGGGTCGCTATGGAAACAGCCTGCGTCAACATCAACCAGGGGCAGAGCATTTTCCACGCAATCGAATTCAGCACTGTGGGCGAAAGATCGGGTTCTTTTCGGTTTGGGGTCATATTCGTAGTCAGAGCCGGGTGGAGCCCGCAGCAACGGTTGACAAACCTGAGCTGCGGTTTTCGTCATGGGTGCATTATGACTCGCGAATGCGAGATCGAATACCTCGATCAGCAGGTTCCGGTGAGGAACTTGCGAATTCCGAAGGCCCCGGATGACCCTTGCCTGTCAAAACACGGATTTCGCGGATGCAGCTTTTCGTCTAACTCTCTTCCGATGCAGGTCCGTCTTCTTCGCAATCCTGCAGTTCTCCTGGCTCCCGATCTTCCTCCCCTTCGAGTGGGATCGAATAGCCCTCCCCAAACCAACGCCCCAGGTCGATCAACTGGCAACGTTCACAGCAGAATGGTCGGTACCGGTTGCTGCCCATATCGACCGGCTTTTCACAGGTGGGACAGGTAGGTCTTTTCATGGGAACCGAGAGTTCGATAAACTTGAAAATCCAGTCGGCTAGTCAATCGCCCGACAGCGTGAATCATTTGACAGCGTGAATCATTTGACAGTGTGAATCACTTGTCCGAGGAGCCGGAGTTCTTTTTTGGGCTGGTGCTCTTGGATTCTCCCTTCGAGCTGTCAGAAGACCCTCCAGAGGAACTGGATTCAGATTTTTTTTTGTCAGCCGCAGCCGCTTTCTTGTAGGAATCACTCCGATAGTCGGTCTCGTAAAAACCGGAGCCCTTGAACATGATCGCCGCACCCGTGCCAAACAGTCGTCTCAGCTTGTTTTTTTTGCATTCGGGGCACTTTTTCACCGGATCCTCAGTGATCGATTGAAACAGTTCCATTTCATACCCGCAGGCATCGCATTCATAGTCGTAAGTTGGCATGACGGTTTTCCTTCTGCCTGAAATGCAGCTTCCGATTACGGGGAGCTGTCCGAGGCTGAATTCCTGGAACGGCTCTCCGGTGTCAATTCCAAATCAGGTTGTTGATTCCAAATCAGGTTGTTGATTCCAAATCAGGGTGTTGATTCCAAATTATAGTTCGCATCCAAATGCCCTGATGATGAGGGCAACTTTTCATTCTCCGTTTTCGCCCGGTGATGCCTGGCCGGTCGAAACAAACACCTGTGCAGTTCTCAGAACTCGATCATGCAACTGGAAGCCGGTTCGCGCCTCCAGAGAGACAAGATTGGCTTCGTATTGGTCACTTGGCTGCATCTGAATGGCTTCGTGAAGGTTGGGATCGAACGGTTCGCCCAACGCAACAATTCGGCGACAGTGGTTCTTTTCCAGGACGGACTCCAGTTGACTGGAAACCATTTTTACTCCGGCCAGCAACCCGCTGCTTTCCTCGTTGGCCTCGGCAGCCTCCACAGCCCGGTTCAAGTCATCCACAACGGTCAACAGGTCCATCAACAGCCCTGAAGAAGCGTACTTTCGGGTTTCCTCTATTTCCCGTCGGCCGCGTTTGCGGACATTTTCGATTTCGGCGGCTGCACGAAGCAACTGATCCTCTTTATCAGCAACCTGCTGCTGCAAATCGATAACCGGCGATTCTCCCGTCCCTGCTTCCGATTCGACAACCTGTGGATTTTCCTCGGAGGATGCACCCCGCCCCAGGTCTTCAAACGCTTTTTCAGTGACACCAGGATCTTCACCGTTCTCATCCTGCCGTTCGGCATTCTCTTCCATGCCCTCGTCTCCCAATTCTTGGCTCATCCTGTCTCGTTCCTAATCGGTACTGTTCAAGGTGAAATAGTCTTTGATCGATTTGAGAAATGACTTCCTCTTGGGCGAGACTTCCGTTTCATCAAGTTCCGCCAGTTCCCGCAGCAAGTCCTCCTGTCGCGGGTTGAGTTTACGCGGGGTCTCAATGTTGACCTGAACATGCAGGTCCCCCTTGCGTCCTGAATGGGGATCCTGGATTCCACGCCCCCGAAGGCGAAAAATCTCTCCCGGTTGAGTACCTGCAGTTACCTTGAGTTCCTCAGGCCCTTCCAACGTCGGAATCTGGATCGTTGCGCCCAGGGCAGCCTGGGTGTAGGCCACCGGCATCCTCAGGATCAGGTGTTCGCCCTCCCGCTCAAACAGGTCGTGCGGCTCCACCGCAACAAAGCAATAACAGTGGCCACTTGGTCCACCGTCGGGACTCGGTTCTCCCTGCCCCGTGATACGAACACGGGTTCCGTCATCCACGCCCGCTGGAATGGAAACCTCAATTTCCACCTTCTTCTTGATGAATCCCGCACCGCGGCAATCGGGGCACGGATCATCGATTCGCTTACCCTCGCCGCGGCAATCCGGACAGGTCGTCTGCACACGCAGAATGCCGTGAGACTGGACCACCTGGCCCAGGCCACCACAGGTGGTGCACATACTCGGCCTCGAACCGGCACGGGCGCCGGAGCCTTCACAGGTTTCACACTTTTCGGAACGGGGAATCTCAATCGTGCGTTGCACGCCGGCAGCCGCCTCCTCGAGTGTCAGCGTGAGATCCACCCGAACATCGGCCCCCTTGCGGACACGACGTCCGCCCTGCCGGCCACCACCGCCAAAGAAGCTGTCAAAAATTCCCCCGCCAAAAATGTCGCTGAAGGCATCAAAGATATCCTCCGCATTACCAAACCCACTACCGGCTCCATCCACCCCCGCATGTCCAAAACGGTCATAACGGGATCTTTTCTCAGCATCCGAAAGGACCTCATAGGCCTCGGCAGCTTCCTTGAAGCGAACCGTCGCGTCCTCATCTCCGGGGTTGCTGTCCGGATGGTATTTTACCGCCAACTTTCGGTAAGAGCTGGCAATCTCACGATCACTGGCCTCTTTGGAAACCCCGAGGATTTCGTAGTAATCTCGCTTACTCATTCGTCGTGCAATCGCATGGGATGGGGTCGGCCTTCACTCCGTTTCAGAACCTGCTTTTTCACGAAAGTTGCGGGAGAGAAATACATTCGCTTGATGATTGTTCCAATAAATTTTCCACCGACATCCTATCCCGCCAAACTGCCCTGGAATTCCTGCTCCAGTTCTCCGGCGGCAAACAGTTCGTTGGCCCGATTGCCACGCCTTTCCCTGGAAACCGCCGGTTGCCCGACAGGAAAAGCCTGACTCGCCAGGTCGGTCATGCCCATTGGCTGGGCAAACAGGACTCCTGGCAGGCCAACCGGTTCCAAAAAACAGGCCACCTCCAAAGAAGTGGCCTTGTGCTCAACCGCTCAGCGTCTTTTACCGGACGTACCGGGACGACAGAGCGGTCTGTTTGGACAATTCCGTTGGGCGATCAGGCGATGGCGCCTTCCACCTTGGCTTTGTTTTTGTCTTCGTCGTCAAAGTTGGAAACCATGGCGTCGGTGGTCAACAACAAACCGGCAATACTGGCTGCATTGCCAAGTGCCGTTCGCACGACTTTGACCGGATCGATCACACCGTCTTTCAACAGGTCGCCGTATTTTCCGGTGTTGGCATTGAAACCGTAGTTATCAGCTTTTCCCGAGATCTCATCAGCCACGACGGAACCATCGAGCCCACCGTTGTCAACAATTTGACGGAGGGGCGCTTCCACCGCGTTCAGAACGATATCGACGCCGACCTGCTCTTCGCCACGAGCAGCCTTGCAAAGGGTTGCCCCGTCAGCATCCTTGACAGCATTCTTCTTGACGTCCGCGATCGCTTCCTTACATCGCAAAAGAGCCACACCACCGCCGGGAAGAATTCCTTCTTCCACGGCAGCACGGGTCGCGTGCAGGGCATCTTCGATGCGAGCCTTTTTCTGCTTCATGTCCGCCTCGGTTTCCGCACCGACCGAAATCACGGCGACGCCGCCGGACAGCTTGGCAAGTCGCTCCTGGTACTTTTCCTTGTCGTACTCGCTTTCGGTCTGCTCAATCTGCTTTCGAATCTGAGCGACCCGAGCGTCACGATCTGCGGCCTTGCCGGCACCCTCCACGATGGTGGTGTTGTTCTTGTCAACACTTACCTTCTTGGCTTTACCCAGGTGCTCCAGGGAAAGGTTCTCCAGCTTGATACCCAGATCCTCACTGATCAGAGTTCCCCCGGTCAGCGTTGCAATATCGCCAAGCATTGCTTTGCGACGATCACCAAAACCGGGTGCCTTGACAGCACAGACATTCAGAGTGCCCCGCAGCTTGTTGACCACCAACAGGGTCAGTGCCTCGGCATCGACATCTTCTGCGATGATCAGCAGCGGTTGTCCCGATTGGCCAACTTTTTCCAGGATGGGCAGCAAATCACGCAGGTTGCTGATTTTTTTCTCGAAAAGCAAAATCAGGCAGTTTTCGAGATCGCAATCCATCTCCGCGGGATTGTTGATGAAATAGGGCGAAATGTAGCCTTTATCGAACTGCATTCCGTCAACATAGTCGACCCTGGTTTCGGTCGTCTTCCCTTCCTCGACGGTGATCACACCATCCTTGCCGACTTTCTGGAGAGCCTCGGCAAGCATTTCACCAATCGCCATGTCGTTATTTGCACTGATGGCCCCCACCTGGGCAACCTGCTCGGCACTTTTGACATTCTTTTTCATCGACTTCAGTTTTTCGACCGCCGCGCAGACGGCCTTGTCGATCCCACGACGAATGGCCGTTGGATTGCAACCGGCCACGACATTTCGCAGACCTTCCTTGAAGATCGCTCTTGCCAGAACCGTTGCGGTCGTCGTTCCATCGCCAGCGAGGTCAGAAGTTTTTTGTGCAACTTCGACAACCAGCTTGGCCCCCATGTTTTCGAACCGGTCTTCCAGTTCAATTTCCTTGGCGACCGTTACGCCATCCTTGGTCACCGTTGGACCACCGAATGACTTGTTGATAATTACGTTGCGGCCTGTCGGTCCCATCGTGGTGGCAACCGCGTCCGCCAGTTTATTGATGCCTCGCAACATTCGTTGGCGAGCATTGTCGTCAAAAAGCAACTGTTTTGCCATTGAATTACCTTCTTGTTTTTTTCAGGGTGAATTGACCAACGAATTTCAAACAACTTTGGCGAGAATATCGCTTTCCCGCAGGATCTTGACTTCGTGACCGTCCACCTCAATGTCGGTCCCGCCATATTTCCCGTAGATCACTTCGTCCCCTTCGGAAACCGAGAGGGCTCCCCGCTCGCCACTTTCCAGCAGTCGCCCCGGACCCACGGCAACAATTTTGCCACGCTGAGGCTTTTCCTGGGCAGAATCGGGCAGCACGATGCCACCTGCAGTCATCTCTTCTGCTTCTACGGGCTCCACAACAATACGGTCATCAAGAGGTCGGATTTTTGCCATTGGTTTATTCCTTTTTTTATTTGTTTGTCTGTGTTGTTTTAAAAACGGGTCAAAGGGTTACGGAAGTTCCAGCCAGCTTCTACATCATGCCGGGCATACCGCCACCCATGCCGGGCATGCCGCCCATGCCACCCATGCCACCCATGCCACCCATGCCGCCCATCGGATCCATGCCACCGCCCATGCCGTGGTCATGATGGTCGTGACCTTCTTCCTCTTCCTCTACAGGAATTTCGGTGATCAGCGATTCGGTCGTCAGAAGGAGCGCGGAGACACTTGCGGCATTCTGCAAAGCAGTGCAAACCACCATGGCGGGGTCGATCACACCCGCGGCCACGAGGTCGCAGTACTCGTCCTTGTCAGCGTTGTAACCCTCGGTCTTGCCTTTTTGCTGACGGACACGATTCACTACAACCGCCCCATCAACACCGGAATTGTTGGCAATCGCACGCAATGGGTAGTCGAGAACTTTTCGGATGATGTTTGCACCAGCGGCTTCATCCCCTTCGACTTCCAACTTGTTGAGGGCCTTTTCGCTGCGAATCAGGGCAACTCCACCGCCAGGCACGATTCCGTCAGCAAGAGCCGCAGCAGTTGCTGCCTTGGCATCCTCCAACAGAGCTTTCCGCTCCTTCATTTCGGTCTCGGTCGCGGCACCACAGTTGATCTGGGCAACACCGCCAGCCAGCTTGGCAAGCCGTTCCTGCAATTTTTCGCGGTCGTATTCGCTGTCGGTCACATCAATTTCGTTGCGGATCTGCTGGGCTCGGCTGTCAATTTCGGCTTTGGAACCGCCTCCCTTGACGACCACCGTCTCTTCGGAGGTGATCTTGATCTTTTTGGCTCGGCCCAGGTCCTTCAACTGGACACTCTCCAGCTCGATTCCCAGATCCTTGAAAATGGGCTGTCCGCCGGTCAGAACTCCGATATCTCCCATGATTGCCTTGCGGCGGTCGCCGTAACCGGGAGCCTTGACGGCCGCAACCTGCAGAATCCCACGCATTTTGTTGACAACCAGGGTCGCCAGCGCTTCGCCCTCAACATCCTCCGCAATAATCAGCAGCGGCTTGTTGGCCTTGCTGACGGCTTCCAAAACAGGAATCAGAGGCTTGTTGGAGCTGATTTTTTCTTCAAAGAGAAGGATGTAGCAATCATCCAGCTCGACCGTCACATCGTCCTGGTTGGTTACGAAATGAGGGGAAAGGAAACCCCGATCGAATTGCATCCCTTCAACAACATCAACGGTTGTCTCGCTCCCTCGCCCTTCTTCGACAGTGATCACCCCATCCTTACCGACCTTGAGAAAGGCTTCGGCCAGCACATCACCGATCGTGGCATCGTTGTTTCCGGCGATCGTCGCGACCTGCTGGATTTCTTTTCTGCTTTTGGCATCGATAGCGGTTGCCGATTTTCGAATCGCTGTCGAGACAGCCTCCACTGCCTTGTTAATTCCCCGCGAAAGTGCCATCGGGTCGGCACCAGCGGCTATCATTTTCAAACCTTCCCTGAAGATGGCTTCCGAGAGAACGGTGGCTGTGGTCGTCCCGTCACCAGCCACGTCGTTGGTCTTGCTTGCTGCTTCCTTGACCAGTTGGCAGGCCAGATTCTCGTAGGGATCGTCCAGTTCGATGTCCTCAGCGACGGTAACGCCGTCTTTGGTTACCTTGGGCGAACCCCATCCTTTGTCGAGAACCGCGTTACGTCCGCGTGGTCCCAAGGTACTCTTGACTGCTTTGGCCAGCTTGGACACACCCGCCAGGAGCGGTGCACGAGCGGCGTCGTCAAATACCATCTGCTTTGCCACAACAATTCCTCCAGATCAGAGATAAAATATTTTGTTCTACGAAATGTTTTTATTTTTTCAGTTGTTTTTTCAGGCAGGAACCGGCTGAAAAACCTCAGTGACCCGGGAATTTCCCACCCATTTGCTGACTGATTCGCGTTCCCTACCCGCGAAGCTTCGCGGAAGGTCATTTTCAAGATGACCATCGTAGGCGACGACTGCCAGGCAAAAAAGTGGCAGTCCGAAAATCAATCCTCCACAAGTCTGCAAAGAATGTGCCAATGACACAAACCAGACGATCTGGGCCAAAAGCCCCGCGAAAAACGGGACAAAAGCCCAACGGACGGCTCTGAAGCCGGGGCTGGTGCCAATTTGTCACTTTCGGCAGGGCAAATCGGCTCGCTCTTCGGGAAACGGCTTCCCGGGCCCTGGTGGTGGACCTTCAATGATTGAATTCCAGTCTCTCCAGGAGCGATTGGGCGGCTTGCTGGATCCTCTGGTCAATCTCACGAGCTCCTGCCCGGAAGCGGCCCGTCGATTTGGGGAACGCCGCTCGGCGGCCCGAATCCGATGGAGCACCATTCTCCCGTTGAGCCCGCTCTACCCTCGCCACACCGATATAAACGTTTTCAAGGGCCCCTGCTCCGCTGGGCAGCTCGAGATTGCCCCGGATGTAAACCGGCATCGGATTCAGGGAGCCGATTATCTCCGCTCCACGATGCAGTACCAACGCCTCCACCAGCAACTTGACTTCGTTGACCTGGGCAGCAGAGACGATCAGCCGGATCGGCAAATCGGGCAGCAGGCTTGACGCTCGCAACCGCATCCGGGTTGTTTTGCCGTGAGCATCGGTCCATTCCCCCAACCATGGAGCCGAAATCAAGGCATCAGCCACCATCCGTGCGTGGTGAATGTCAGCCTGCCCACAGTTGCGAAGATCCAGCACCAGCCCCTCGAACCCCTGCCGTTCAATCTGCCGGGCAGCAGTCGCCCATTCGGCGGCAGTGCTCCCGGAAAGGTCCGTCATTTCCACGTAGGCAATCCGTTTTTGACCAGGCAAGGCGTATTCCCAATCCGTTTCCCCTTTTTCAGCGATTCCCTTGACTGATGCGATTGGCACCACCCCCCGCTCCATGGCTGCTGTCCGTTTCGCCTGCCCGGGTTGCTGCACCACCATTTTTACCCGGGTTCCCTTGGGCCCCCGCAGTGCCATCACGACATCGCCCAACGGTTTGCCATGCATCGACTGGCCATCCACTTGAACAATTCGATCCCCGGGGGTCACACCGGCCCGCTGCGCCGGACCGCCTCGAAACGGAACACTGATGATGGTCCACGGCTCCACGTGACTCAATGCGATTCCAACTCCCACATACCTGTTTTCAGCCAACTGACGATTGATCCGCGAATCGTAGCTGGAAACGAATCGGGGTTGGCCGGGAGCCGAATCAATCAGGGCATTCACCATCGCAACTGCGGAAAACTTTTGTTGTCCCGGGTTCTCTTTCGCAAGATCGAGGACCCGCCTGACCACCGCGATCAAGTCATTGCGTGAGCGTATCAGGGAAATTTCACGCCGCAGTTTCCCATCCGGTCGAGACAACAGACCCTTGACGCCGTTCCAAACCAGCTGATTCTGCAAGGGTCGGTCGACATGCTTTTCACCGATGATTTCAAGGGCTTCCCAAGTCAGCCCACCAATCCACTCCGCCGTTCTTTCGGGGGCAGCGGTTTGAGGAACAGCCCTTCCGGAAGGATGAGCAGGCCGATTGTCCGATTGCTGCCCCGACGAGGGGTGCTGGGGCACCAGGCAGACCGCGTGCAGCATGGCCAGGAAACAGGGAAGGATACGGAAGCAAAACGGTTTTCGACGGAGCATCCTGATTCCAGAATCGAGGGTTGGCAGGCCAACCCACCCGAGGGCAACCGCGCCCGCCGGCTTGGCCCGAGCTCCCTCAATCCTCGGTAAAAAGAGCCTGCGATTCAACACCGAACCGCACCAAAAAGACAATCATGACTTCAGGCTGCCAGTCCGTCATCCGGGCGATGCCCGTGCATCATTCCCTGATTTGAAAATCAGTGATTCAAAACCGGCAACTGTCGGTGAGGGACAGGCGACTGACCCACTCCAGGCCGACCATTGGGGCAGCCCCGAACAGAAAGTGCCGGACTGCCAGAGGCTACCGGCAAACGCCCGGCCTGGGTTCACAAAAAAGGGAAACACTCTGTCCCAAATCTCTCCCGGGACCAAAATCTTTTTTCAGTAGACCGGGTCCGTTTCTGTTATCATCTAAACTTGGGTGAAAGTTCAGGACAACCATTGGTTCTTATGCAATTTCGCACGTTTTTTCTAATCAGCTTTCTTCTTTTGGGACTGGCGACATCCTGTCCGCCCTCCGTCTGCGGTCAGGACATCAAGATAGTGGACCTGGTCGAGGTCATTGAAAAAAAACAGAACCGGACCAACCCGTTTGTACCGGCCATTCGACTGGAAAAGGGGCTCAATGCTACCGAGCGGGCGGTTTGGCAACTTTACGCGAACAAACGACGGGAATTTCTCAAGGACAACTATCCCTCCACATCCGGGATCATTGTTCCCACACTCGACGAAGAGGTTTACGCGAGGGTGGAATGGCTCAGCAAATATCTCAAACCACTGAAAAGCCGGTTCACTGATGAATTCAAGGCCTACCTCGAGGGCCTCGAACGGGTGCACGGCAAAGGTTTCATGCGCGAGTATGTGTGGACCTTTCACCACCAGGAAAAATGGAAACAGCCAAGCGATTTGAAACTTGAGGAGTTCAACCGCTGGAAAAAGGATGAGCTTGCAGGTCACCAATCACAGGCCCGGGCCGAACTGGTCATGGTACCTCCGAGGGTTGGAAAGGGAATCAGGATCCTGCTCGATCGCAAATTGATGGAAACGCGGGACGATGGTGCCATTCTGCTGCACTACGCCCTCCAGCGATTTGAATATCGCCTCAACCACGAAATCAAGCTCACCACCCGGGTGAATCAACTGGTGATTCCGGGCTTCGAAGAAGAGGTGGAAGCAAGAACCGGTTTCGTCGCGGAATACGACAACCATATGAAAGGGTCCGTTTCCGCAAAGTTGAAAAAGTATCTCCTGGATCTGAAAAAAGTGGCGGACGCCGGCATGATGTCCGAGTATGCATGGACTTTCTACCGCCAAAAGAAATGGAAGCAACCTGCAGACCTGAAGCTGGAGACGTTCAGGACCTGGTCCCGGGAAAACATAAAGGAGCATGAACCGCTGATCTGTGCCGCCCTCTCGGCCATGTAGTGCCGAGCGTTTCCTGCCTTGCTGTCAATAGAACTGGCTTGCCGTTAAGAGCACTGGCTTTTCGGGCGGCCTCACTTGCCTGGCTCCCCTGCTGGTTGGAGCACTCTGGAAAAATCCAAACCGGGCAGGAAGCAAACCCGATGCCCCCTACTGACGCCCCTCTTTTGAGCAACCGGGTTCCCTGACACGGATACGCATCCGGTTTCCCGTCCGTTCAATTGCCCCCGAATTTCCTCAAGGCCCAGTCCCGCAGGTTTTCGGTAACCCGCTGACGATGCTGGCAAACGGGAAAGGTGTGCCCTGCATCCTCCAGGTACTGGACCTCGATCA
>JAYZFP010000138.1:0-3970 GCA_036336715.1 Planctomycetota bacterium | reverse complement strand
ACAGAAAATCACCTTGCTGGAGCAGATCCTGCAGAGAAACTCAGGTATCCGTGAGGCCATTATCGTTCACGACCAGGCGAAGGGAGCTACCTTCCAACGAAAGGAAGTCCACACCGCTCTGGTGACTCTGTGGGCCACGGAAGGAAACGTGATCGAAAATCTGCAGGCCACAACGGCCAGGCAGGTCGTCGTTAATGCCTTTGCCGGAATGCAGGAAGAAGATGTAACTGTGGTTGACGGTGATACCGGGATGTCTTTTCATCCGCGGGATAACAGCAGGATGGATCAGTTGATCGCCAAAAACCAGTTGGACCTGGAAACGGCACGCCAGCAGTACACCAATCAGTTCCGGAGGCTGCTCTACGAATTCGGATCTTGCGAAATCGATGTCCGGATGAATCTTGAGAAAAGATCTCATGTGGTTCAGCGTATTCCGCAGGAAGGGGGAGCGGATGAAAAAGCCGACCTCCCGCAGGTGGAAGTCGTTGCAAATGGAAAAGGGAAAATTCGCCCCAAGGGTGCTCCGGCAGCCGGGATTGAAAAACGGACCCCGGAATTTGCAACGGTGCTGATCAAACGTTTGATCGGGATAGAAGTCACTTTGCAACAGGGTGATGTTGAGGACTACCTGAAGAAACAGATGGGCCTGAAAACCGGAACCAGCGAAGAGCAGTATTCGCGGGGAGTCGTGAACATTCGCAACGAAATAACCAAAAAGATTATCAGCTGGATTCGCAGCCAGGGGATCGAGGTCGGGCCTGATATCGTTTCTGTCACCGTCCTTTCGGCAGCAGTGGAAACCAGGGAGCCGGCAGCGAAAACGGAATCAGCTTACACAGCGGTTCAGGTATCGCTGATCGGGGGAGGACTGCTTCTGCTGGTGATGGTTGGTGTGCTGGTAACGGCGGGGTTCAAATCACGTTCTCCTGTCATTCACTCTTCGACACAGCAATTCTCCGGCGCGGGTCGGGAATTTGTAAATCGGAACCAGGCCACCACCGGCTCATTGCTGGTTGATGAGGTCAACGAGGTCGTGCAGTCGGCACCGGGTCCGTCCGCTCAGGCTTTTCAAAACCTGGTGACGGGGGAGGGGAATCGTTGACTGGTAACGAAAATATGGAGCTTCGCAAGGCCGCGATCCTGATCGAAAGCCTGGATCCGGAATCTGTCCGTTTGCTGTTGCGGCAACTTCATGACAAAGCGGCACAGCAAGTTCTGCAAAGCACCCGCCAGCTGGGAAGCGTTTCCAGCAGGGAAAAGGAAATGGTCCTTACCGAGTTTTTGATGGCCGTTCAGGGATCCGTACCAGGGGCAGACTCAAGCAGTCATTTGGGTGAGGAGGGCTCTTGATGATTGGGAAGTTCGTCACCGTGCTTCAATCGATTTTCAGAAGAATCCTGCCTGGGGACCCTCTTGCGATATTGCGTAAGACCGGTGTCTGCAGGATTCTGCCAGGCCTGCTGTTTCCCTGTCTTCTTTTTGGGGGGATTTTTCCGGAAACCTCCAGCGGGCAGCAAACAGTACAACCGGCGGGATTCGCACAGGAATTCAAACAGGATGGGTTTCGGCTTCCACCCCGTACGGAAAAGGCTGGCTCAAACCAATCCGAAAAATGGAAACAGGCTATGGGGGATACCGGTCTCAAGCTGGGAATTGTCCTGGGGCTTTTCGTAGTGGTTGCCATCCTGTTTTCCAGGAAAAAACAGAAAGAGTCATTACCCAGAGAGGCGGTGGAGGTTCTTGGTGAAATCCCGATTGCCAATCGCCGGTCCGTTCAGGTGATCCGATTCGGCCCCAAGCTGGTGTTGGTGGAATCTTCTCCCGAGGGGCTGAAGCCAATTTCGGAAATGACAGACCCGGACGAAGTCAGCCAACTGGTAGAAGTAATCGGGAATCCATCGAATTGAATCATTACCCTTTGACGATAGATGAATCGACCTGCACCCCCGCCCGGGCGGTCAGGCTGGCCTTGCGCTTCCACAGAATGTGGATTCTGCTCATGGTGTTGCTGCTCTTTTCCCCGGTGGGCGATTGTATGGCCCGGCAGCTGGATCGGCGCAAGGAAACTGTCAGGCAGGAAAAAAAAGCCCCGATTGCTCGACTTCACGACAGTGATTTTCGCTCCCGGCCTCCCACTCAGTCCAATCTTCCAACGGTTGCTCAACCCGTTTCCCGGAATTCCGGTTTTTCATCGAATGCCGACGCCAGGAGTTTGGATTCAAAAGGTCAGCCTGGTCAGCTATTCCGCGGCGCTGGAGAAGGTGAATCGGGCGGTATTGTTTTTTCACGTGATGATGGGGCTGAATTCCTGCCAGAAAATATGCAACCGGGCGAAAGTCCGACAGCATCCCGAGGTGGGGTGACCGGGCATGGCGTTGAATCCGACCCGCCCAAAAACAGGGAACAGAAGCAGGAAAACGGGATGGCCGGTGAGGAAAGCCGGGAACCGGGCAAAGTTGCGTTGACCCCCAATTCTGCCAGTCCGTCTCCCGCTGAAACGGTCTCGACAGGCAGTAGCTGGAGTCCCCGTGATCTCACCGATCGCGAGAATCTTCCTTCAACGGTTCAGATGTTCATCTCGGTGGCATCCATCAGCCTTGTCCCGGCAATCCTGCTGATGACCACCTGCTTTATTCGAATCGTGGTGGTCCTGGGGATTTTGCGTCAGGCCATTGGGCTGCAACAGTTGCCACCCACGCAGGTCACAACCGCCCTGGCGCTGATGATGACCTTCTTGATCATGATGCCCACCTGGAAGGAGATCAAAAGGGAAGCTATCGATCCCTATTCTGCCGAGGGGAGCACCATGTCCTGGGATGAGGCGTGGACCGCAGGAACGACTCCCATCAAGAGATTCATGTGGCAGCAGGTCGAAGCGGCAGAAAACGAGAATGACTTCTGGGTTTTTTACGACTACCTGCCGGAGGAAGAAAAGTCGGAAGAGCCCGAATCCTACCGTGAGGTTCCCCTTCAGGTCATCTTGCCTGCTTTCATGATCAGTGAGCTGAAAGTGGCTTTTCTGATTGGAATTCAGCTGCTGCTTCCCTTTCTGGTTCTGGATATCGTAGTGGCCAGCCTGAGCAATACGATGGGTTTGGTGATGCTGCCTCCCACGGTACTCAGTTTGCCATTGAAGTTGCTGCTGTTTGTAATGGTGGACGGCTGGAATCTGGTAGTCACCATGCTCTTGAACAGTTTTGCAGGGCCTGTCTGAGGAGGATACTGATGGTTGAGCTGGTTTCCAACGCTGTGATGCAGGTCATCATCCTTTCAATTCCCTTTTTGGTCGCCGGACTGCTGATCAGCCTCTTGATCGGTTTTTTGCAGGCGATAACCCAGATCCAGGATACCACAATTTCCTTTGTTCCCCGAATGCTTTTCCTGCTGCTGCTGCTGATTCTGGGACTTCCCTGGTTCATGGAGATGATTGCCGGTTATTCCAGTGACCTTTTCAGGAACATCACGATTTCAACCGGGTGGATTGGCCGCTGATGATGGGGCTTGGCGAAGTGAATTCAGAGAAATCTTTGCTTGCACTGCTGACCTTTCTCAGGGTTTTGGCTCTCTGCCTTACTTTTCCGCGGATCATCATATCGGGTTATTTCGTCCTGTTTCGAATATTGCTTTCGGTCGTGATCACCCTGACGATATGCCCGCTGGTCCTGATGGGATCCCGGGCTTCCCTTGCAGGCGCGCCGGACTGGCTTTCGCTGGCGATTGGTGAGATTGGGATCGGTCTCAGCCTGGGATTGGCCGCAAGTTGCGTGATTCTTGGTTTGCAAATGGCTGGACAGATGGTTTCCCAGTTGCTGGGTTTCCAGGTCGGTTCTCTGCAGCAGGGAAGAAATGCCGAAATGGGGACCGATTACCGAAAGCTGTTTTTCATCATGGGCCTGTTGTTCTGGCTTGGAGTTTCGGGACACCGCATGGCCATTGAGGGGCTGTTGTACTCCTTCGAGACATTGGAGGT
>JAYZFP010000137.1:0-30934 GCA_036336715.1 Planctomycetota bacterium | reverse complement strand
GGTAAATTGCGGGAAAGCTCATCAATTTCATCCAGCCAGACAACTTCGTTTTTCCGCCAGGCACGAATCGCAGCCAATTCGTCCTTCATTTCAATGACCCGCCTGGCCTGTTGAGCGAGGTCATCATATTCTTTTCTTTTTTCCGCGATTTCCTGGATTTGCTGCTGCGCTTCGTCCCAGACCACAAACCCTCCCAGCCCGAGCAATACCGCTGCTGCGGCGCTGTACCAGGCTGTTTTTCTCCAGGGCCAGGATTTGCGAGGCGCCTCCCGGGGCGAAAGCAGATCCACGTCCAGGCAATCATGAAAAAAAGACCCGGCAGCCCCGATCAGGTGCGCATAGGATTCACCTTCGGTAGCCGAGAGCGCGTCGTTTTTGAAATCCGTGTGATCCATCGGGTTGAGAATTGACACGGGGACATCAAACTCTCCGGTCAGTGCTTCCGCGATAGCCTTGCGCTGCTCTGCCGATCCAAAAAGGTAGATGCGGGTTGACTCGCTGTCCTCGTTACCACCCGTAATGGCCACCGTCCGCTGCAATTCACTGATCAACCGCGAAGTCAACTGACCGGTGTCGCTGCTGGCAAACGGGATGGAACGCACGTGCGTGATTTCATGATTGAAGATGACGGAAAAATCGATCGACCGGTTGGCCAGCGTCACGATGACCGCGTGAGGCGATTTCGTCTTTACCAGGCTGCGCCAGAGTGAAATCGAACCCATCGTGTGGCTGGTAATGGAAGCCAGTTGCATGGAGCTTGTCTTCGCTTCGTCACGCAAAGACTCCATGACACTGTTCTGAAGGGTCCAGGTGAGGGCGTGCTGCGAGCCATTTTCATCCTTCGAGTTCAGCAGGAAGTCGGTTGTGACGTCCATGGTTTCATGCGACTCGGCCACCAGGTTCTCAACAAGGCTCGGAATTTCATTTTCTTCGGCCGCCGGAATCTGGTAAATGTTGACATCAAATTCCGATCTCGGCAAAAGGAGAACCAACTGCCTCGGCTTGAGTTTCTGACTCCCCAGCTGGGAGACGATATCCGGCAAGGGGCTGCCGGCGTCTACCGAACCAAATGCGACGACCTGTAACCGTTCATTCCTGGACAAAGCGCACAGATAGCGGTCGCATGCCTGGCCCCGCTGGAGGAACAGGGTCATTCCCGTGTGGCGTTTTCTTCCCATGGTTTGTTGCTCTGCCTTGTTCTCGTTTCTGTCGATTGGTGATTTTTACCGCTTCATGCCGGATCTGAAAAAGTCATGGATTGCCCTGGTTTCAAATATCTTCCGGCATTCCACCTGCCTGGCGGATCCTCCGGTGGCATCAATCAGGGTTTCATAGACCAGCGGGGCCGAGGCGGAATCGGACCAACCGCCAAATAAAAATCGGCACACCTCCCCTCGCTGGGTAACGTGAGGAGCGATCACCTTCATCTGTTCCATGTTAATCAATCGCGTGGACAATAACCAAAAACAGGTTTTGGCTGTTTGCATGGAATTTTCGCGGTTTGCAATGATCCGACTGGCCAGCTCTTCATCGATTCCCGGGACCGACAGCAACACCTCCCGGGGGGCAAGCAGAATATTGACACGTCCCTCAATCACCTGTCCCGCTTGTGTCGTGGTCCGGTCAAGAAGGTTCTCCAGCAGATCGGAGTTGGTGGTGGTGGCTCCCGAAAAAGGGCTGCGAATCAGTGTCCTGCCCGAGGTTCCATCGCTGCCTTCCACTTCCTCTTCGGCATCTCCCATGGCAACCACCGCACCGATCAGGTCGAGGGGGCTGCCAAGTTCAAACTCTGCAGGCAGGGTCCAGTCCGGTGTGAACTGACTTGGGGATTGCAAACCACTGCGGCTTGTGCCTGACGTTGCAACCGGGTCCGGCTGGATTCCATACTGCCTGGCGAGGATAACAAAATTGGCAGTCTCCAGGTCGACCCATTCCAGCAGTTCAGCATGCAGGGCAAACAGGTCAGGCTCATTCAGGTTGATACGGGGTCGTCCGTCGAAAGATTCATTTCGTTCACCGCTCCTCAAGGTCAGGTAGTCAGACCAGGCTTTCACTGGTTCATCGGTCTGGCCCTGAATCAGGATAGTCTCAAACGAACCCGTGTCTTGTTTCCTTTCCACATCTGCTTCCTCAGCCCGCTGACCGAATAGCAGCTCGGCGGTCACTTCCGGGATCCTCTCAAATTCCTGCAAACTCTCCGGCAGACCATTTCGAGCAGGATAGCCAAAATTCTCGAGATAAAAATCACTTTCGGCGCCAAACTCCCGCGGCTGATCATCTTCGTCCATCCAATCCATCATTCGGTCGGCGACCGATTCAGTCATCGCCGGGAGCCTCATCAGAACCTGCCGGGCCGAACCGGGACTCGCGCTGTCCATCGCCAGTAAAGTGCCCAGATTTATCTTGGCTGACTGGTTTTCCACGCCGAACCTTTTGTCCCGGGGATTTGCCATGACAAATCCCCTCGCTGTCCATGGGTCGA
Source organism: Planctomycetota bacterium (assembly GCA_036336715.1). Taxonomy (GTDB): domain Bacteria; phylum Planctomycetota; class Planctomycetia; order Pirellulales; family Pirellulaceae; genus JABAAE01. The sequence continues at coordinate 28,452 of JAYZFP010000137.1, read as the reverse complement.
ATTCCTCGTTTTCAAAAACCAGTCGAATGTCCCGCAAACGGTTCGGATTATCCACCAGTCCCCCGAAACCGCGACGGCTGGCATAGTCTTGCTCCATCAGCCAGCAGACGATTTCCCTGGCGGAAAATGCAGCCTGCCGAGCCCGCAACTGATCCCCCGCCTGGCCAGCAGCCATATTTTCAGTTTGCATGGACAACAGGAAACCATAGGTCAAAAGGGTCATCATGAGGACAATGGCTACCACCATGTACAGCACAATTCCCCGTCGCGGGGCTGGAACACGGCCCGAACGTGGGCAACTCATGGTCCCCCCCTCTCTGCCGAAAACGAACCCGACTCCCGTTCCTCATCAGCAATCTCCTCGACAGGACGACGGGTACCGGTCCGAATCAGGAATCGACGGGTTTCCGGATCAAAATCCCTTGGAATCTCGGGTTCCCGCCCCCGGAGATCATCCGTTTCCCGCTCAAAAACAGATTCGCCGGGATCACCGATCACCATCTCCTCGAAATCCAGCGAGTCCAGTTCGCTTTCCCCTTCATCACCTTTTTCCATGAAACCCTGTTCATCGCCCGACGGATCGACAGCTTCTGCACGAAACAGGACTTCGATAGCAAGAGGTATCGGATCCTGCCCGGCAACCCACAGGGAGCTCCATTCATTTCCGTCAAAATACCGGAAACCGATTTCCCTGATTTCCGGGATCCGGTCCAACTGTTCCCGAATGCCGCCGGCACCCATGACATCCGTGTTTTCAGCTCTTCCCACCTCAACGGTCTCAAAATCCCTTAGTTGGCGACGGGCCCGGTCCTCGGGACTTCCATCCAAAACCCCGAACCGCTGGCTGCGTTGGTAGTCCGCAAGCGTCATCACGGAACGGACGAATTCCCTTCTTTCGGGGATCTCGAATCCCGGTTCGCCCTCCAATTCGTCTTCTTCCTGCCCGGAAGACTCCAGGACGTTTTCCTGGTCAGGCCGATCCTGCCACCGGTAACTGATGACCAGGTACTCCTCCCTGGAACTGGGTAAAAACTGGGAGCCGTCTGTTCGAACCAGGAAAGTTAACGAGTCCGCAGTCCCTTCAAAAAGGACAGGCCTGGTCAGCTCCTCACCTTCCAGCATTGCGGTCGAATCGGTGGAGAATCCGCCAATACCGTTACCGAATGCAGAAAGGTCACTGTTCGTTGTTGACCGATTCCCGGCTGAATCGGCAGCGAAAATGGATTCCGTATCGTTACCCTCTGGCAAGCTTTCGGAGGGAAACACCGGGGAAGAACCACGCTCCTCCCGGCTTGTAAAATTGACCAATTGATCAAGATCGTTTTGCATTTGCCTGCGCAACGAACGGGTAATTTCCAGGCTGGCAACCGTTTTCCGTGAACGCCCCTCCAGGCGGGCAAAGGTATAGAGCAACGACCAGCCGAGAGCCATCAGCGTCGTAACCAGCGCCAGAGAAATCAGCACTTCCAAAAGCGTAAAAGCCGTTCTCGGATTCGATCTCATTGCCGAAAGCTCCCGGAAGAAAACCGGTTACCGGTTTCAACCGCATCCCCTGACTGCCGCACGATGCGACGCAGGGAAAAAACGGGCACTTCGTTTTCGGGATCCGCGGCCAGTTCTTCGCCAAACGCCTCTTCTGCAGGCTGATGAAAAACACTGACTTCCACCAGCACCAGTCGGTCTTTTCCGTCCTCCCCCGTTTCAGGCAGTGGACTCAGCGTGACAGACGTTTGCCAATCCGGGTAATGGAGCGACCGACGCGGGTCACCGGGCTCCAGGGGTTCGATTGCAGCCAGGATCTGATCCATCCGGTTCTGGCAGATCATCTGGGCCGTTACCCGGCGTTCTGCCCGCTGGGCATTCTGATCGGCTGTATCCAGCAGGCGTACCAGCATCACCGCACTGGTTGCCAGCACTACGGTGGCGATGATCACTTCAAGCAGGGATAAACCGCGGTGATACCGGGGCGGCAATTTTTTGCGGATCGGTCCAGGCATGACTAATCCTCCCCCGGCAAGTCAAGTTCCAAATTAGAGTCCGCACCGTCGGGACTGATTTCAGATTCATCCATCCCTTCCAGCACAGCCTCGATCCGAAAAAAATCGCCAATCACCACCTGCCCTGTCAGCCCCCGGACCCGCACGTCAATTCCAATTCTCGCCACCCTGTCGAGCACCACCAGATCGATATCCTGGCAGCGCCCCCCCGGATCCAGACGAACCTTGGTGGAATTTGGCTGCCGCTCGTCAGATTCATCTGCCCCGGCCACGCGAATCGTTTCCACTTGCCGGTCGGTCCCCCGCCCTGGCTCACCGGTCAAAATTTCCCGTGACTGTGTCGTGATCAGCAGCGACCTGTCGAGTTCCGTTTTCACCGGGGAACGCTGCTGCATGGCCGGTGGATTGTCACGGTTTGTCCGGGTGTCTTGCAGAGGGGGTGAAAAACCGGACACCGGCCCCAGTTCATAGAAGTGCCTGAAATCCTGGAATCGGAGTTCCCAGGACTCGCCGTTAAGGATGGCTTGAGACCGGGCTTCAGCGATCTGTTCCTTCAGATCCATTGCCACCTGTTTCAACTGGGACCGCTGAATGCCGCGTTGAATCTGAGGCCAGGCAATCCCGAGGATCACAACCATCAGCCCCAGAACAATCAGGAGTTCCAGGATGGTAAAGGCATTGAATTTGGCACGGGCAACCGATGGGAGGCTCTGTTGCGTCTTCCCTGACAACCGTACCCGGGTGCCAGATGAATTCTGGCTACAGCAAACAATTCTCCCCAAACAGGCCACGGAAAGAGCGCACGAAAACGGCCTTCGAACCCGTCGAATTCTCCAAGCCCTTCCGGGGCCTTCTCGCGAATCCGAAAACTCCCTTTTTCGCCCTGCATCCGATCCAAAGCGCATCAGGAACTTTACTCGAAATCTCCGCCTGAGCCTTCAGAATCGAGGTCCAGGTCGCCGCTGTCCGAATCATCCCCTACTTCATCATCGGCTTCTCCACCCTCTTTCGGCCGAAAATTGTAAATGTCATCTTCGGTATTTTCTTCACCATCGGGCCCTTTGGAAACGATGAGCGGACGATCGATTCCGCCCTTGGAGGGCTCATACTTGTAGATAAAGTTGTTGTCCCATGGATCCGCCGGCAAATCGGTTTCATCCAGGTAGGGGCCATCCCAACGACGTGCCTTCTTCTCATCGGAAGGCTTTCGGATCAGCGCTTTCAGTCCATCTTCGGTTTTTGGAAAGTTCTTCATGTCGGATGCGTACTGTTTCAGGGCACGCTCCAGGTTGGTGATCTGAGCCTGCGCAATCTTGATATCGGCTTTCTTCTGCGAGCCGAGCAATCTCGGTCCGACGATGGCGAGGATCCCGACCAGGATCACCAGCACAATCAAAAGCTCGAGAATGGTAAAGCCTTTTCGGCGATAATTGGAACGAGTCATTTTTTTCTCCGAATTGATGGGTCAATCAACGGTTGAAGTCAGGTCAAAAATCGGCAACAGCACTCCGATGATGATGCTCATCACGATTCCCCCGATCGTCAACAACATGATCGGTTCTATCAGCCGCACCATCGAGTCCAGCCGTTGTTCGATTTTTTGATCCATTCTGTCTGAAATCTTGACAAGCACGTCGTCAAGAGTGTTCGATTCTTCTGCGACGCGAATCATCGCAATCACCTGGTTGGAAACCATGCCGCTCTCCCGCAACGGTTCCGACAGGCGATTTCCCGACGAAATGTTGTCAGCCGATTGCTCAATGGCTTCCTGCAGCATCACGTTTCCCACGGACTGCCCCGCTATCTTGAGCGATTTCAGGATTTGAACTCCATTTCGCAGCAGCGTGCCCAGAACCCGGCAAAACCTGGAAACCGCTGTCTCGTGGAAAATCCGACCGGCCAGCGGAATTCTCAACTTGTACCGGTCGTAGAACCGCCTGCCGATCTCGGTATCCAGCAATTTTCTGACCAGCAGAACCATTCCTGCAACCCCAATCAGCAGGAAAAGGCCATAACGGACCAGGGCGTCGCTGACAAAAATCAGCACCTGCGTAATCAGGGGAAGTCCTACCCCGCTTTTGATCAGTTTTTCAAAATAGGCCTCAAACATCGGAACAATGACCACCACCAGGGCGATCATGAAGCAGAACCCGATTCCGGCCAGAATCATCGGGTAGCTCATCGCGCTGATGACTTTGCTGCGAAGCGCGTTTTCCTTGCGAAGAAAATTTGCAACTCTTTCCAGGGATTCTTCCAGAAATCCCCCTTCGAGCCCGGCCCTGACCATGCTGACCGTCAGACTGGAAAAAACCTTGGGGTGCTTGGCCATAGCATCATCAAGATTAATGCCCTCGGAAACGTCATCACGGATGCTGGCGAGGATTTCCTGAAGTTTCGCCTCCGGTGACTGTTCTGCAAGAATCTTCAGTGAATCGAGAAGAGAGACCCCGTTGGTCAGCAGATCGCTCAGTTGTGTCAGCAGGTCGGAAACAGTTTCGGAACTGATTCCCCGAATGGAAAATGAAAGCTTGCCCCAACCTTCGGACCGACTGGTCACGTCAATCGGAAAAAGAGCCTGTCGGGTCAACTGCCTGATGGCCTCCTGCTGCGATGCGGCTTCAATGACACCTTCAGCAAGGGCACCGGTATTTGTTTTCGCGCGGTAGGAATAATCAGGCATGATGAAGAGGGAGAATCAAAGGGACTTCAATCGGTCTTGGTAACCCGCAAGACCTCGTCAACGGTGGTGACTCCCTGCAGTACCTTTTCCCATCCGTCCATTCTCAGGGTGGCCATGCCCTGGTCCACGGCAGCCTTCTTGATTTCATTGGTGGGAGCCCTCTCGGCTGCCAGCGCCTTGATTCGATCATTGCTGACCAGCAATTCATAAATGCCCATCCGACCACGGTACCCGGTATTCCGGCAGGAAGGGCACCCACCTGGACGGTACAAAGTCAACCCCTCCCGTTCGACCCGATCCAGAGGAAAATCTTCCGGGAGGTCCAGTTCAGCGGGGGATACGGCAATGCAGCATTCACCACACAGCTTTCTGACCAGCCTCTGGGCAAGCACACCTTCGATCGTGCTGGTAACCAGGAAGGGATCGACCCCCATGTCACAAAGTCGCATGAAGGACCCGGCCGAGTCATTGGTGTGCAACGTGCTGAAAACCAGGTGTCCGGTCAGGGAAGCCTGTGTTGCATTCTCGGCAGTTTCCAGATCACGAATTTCGCCGACCAGTACCACGTCGGGATCGTGACGCAGGATACTTCGCAGGCTCGCAGCGAACGTCAAACCGACTTTTTTATGGACCTGGATCTGGTTGATACCTTCCAGCTGATACTCGATCGGGTCTTCCGTGGTGATTATTTTGGTATCTTCGCTCTTGATCTCCTCGAGGGCGCTGTAAAGCGTGGTTGTCTTTCCGGAACCGGTTGGTCCCGTGACCAGTACGATCCCGTGAGGCAGTTTGATCAGCTGCTGGAATTGCCGATGGACGCTTTCGGACATGCCGATCCCACGCAGGGAAAACGCAAGATTGTCCTTGTCCAGGATCCTCATCACGATGCCTTCCCCATGCAGCATCGGAATGATCGAAACGCGGATGTCAATTTCCCGTCCCTTGACGCGAAGCTTGATCCGCCCATCCTGCGGAACCCTTTTTTCAGCAATGTTCAATTTGGCCATGATTTTCAGCCGACTGACAATTGCATTCTGAAAACGGTTCATTTCCGTCGGTACCGGCTGTCGCTGGAGAACCCCATCGATTCGATAACGAATCTTGATCCCCTTCTCCTGCGCTTCGATGTGAATATCGGACGTACGCGACTCGATGGCTTCGGTCAGGATTTCGTTCACCAGGCGAACCACAGAAGCCTGCTGGGCGGCTTCCGCATCCTCGAGATCCTGCCCCTCAAGATTCTGGATCGTTTCGTCATCTTCACCATGAATCGAAAGCAGCCCATTGATCGTATCTGCCCCAACACCAAAATGCGTCTTGATCAGGCTCCGCACCTGTTCCGGGTCGGTGACTACCGGCGTGATGGTTTTCCCGGTCGCTGCCGCCACGGCATCAATGGCGTTGAAGTCAAAAGGATTGCTGACCGCCAGCTGGATTTCACCGTGGTTTTCAGAAATCGGGAAAACTTCAAAACGGTGGATCAGCTTGGCTGGAAAATCGACGAGGAGATTTTCGTCGATTTCGATACTCTCCAGGTTGACTGCAGAAAGGCCCAGGCTCTTGGCAATCGCACCCAGCAAATCATCGACGCGACGAAAATCAAGTTCCGCCGTGAGTTCAGAAACCGACCTTGAAGAACGAAAGGCTTCGTCAAGATACTGGAGTTTATCCCGGCCGATACGGGCTGCCGTTTTTTGTTGGCTCATAAATCAGAACAACGGATCCGTCCGTCATTTTTGGGTGGGCTGGGGGGTGGGAGGGCTTGAAAAATGGCATCCTGTGCCAGGTTTTCCAACGAAATGCCCGGGATTTCATGATATTTTGCCCCTTCACGGACGTCAACTAAGATTTCCAGTTAACCGGCATTCCGGTTGGGAATCCGGGGGAAGGAAATCCCCGGGACAGAGTCAAAAAGCCCGTCAAATCGGCAATTCCAACTGGTTTTCCACCTCAAATGCCAGCAGGGGGAAAAACACCCGCTTTTTCTTTGGAAAATCACTTCTGGCGAAAACCAGTGGGCAACCCGCCCCAGGATAACTCCCCTGTCAGTCATGAGGAAAAGCCCATTGCATTTCGGACTGCCAGGAATCGATCAACATTTTTTGATCGTCCTGAAAATGCAGGCAATTGAAAATCGGCCCCGGGTCTTTCAGGTGATTTTACGAACGCATCCTGCGACAAATAACAGCCGGTCCAAAAACACCCGACTCCAGACATGAAAACAGGCGAATCCGACTTTTTTCAGATTCGCCTGTTCTGTTGGACGACTCTACCGCGGTCGCCCGCTTTTCCAATGGGTCACCCCAGGGGCTGCCATCGCGCAAAAATCGCGAGATGGATTTCTGCATGCGGGAATGCAAAAGGTGATCTGTTGCAGTCAATCCCAACCCGAGGGTTCGGTCTACCGAGGTGCCAAAGCGACGGGTTCCGCTCTACTTGACCTCATAGAGTTCAACAACAAAGTGGAGCGTGGAATTGGCGGGGATCAACCCACCGCCGACAGCACGGGCACCGTAACCGAGCTCCGCCGGTATTTCCAGTTCGATCATTCCACCTTCGCGAATCAGTTGCATCCCCTCGGTCCAACCACGAATTACCCCATTTAAAGGAAAGGATATTTTTTCAGCTCGTCGGTAGGAGCTGTCAAAAATTTTTCCATTGTCAAGCCAACCCTTGTAATGAACGGTTACCTTGTTTGTCGCCGCCGGTTTTTTGCCGTCCATCTTGCCTTTGCGCAAAACCCGGTACTTCAGTCCGGATTTGGTTTTGATGAATTCTTTTTTCGCATCCTTGTCAATTTTGCCGGGTGAGACTTTTTCATTTTCATCCTTGGGGCCGGCTGTCAGTTTCCCCTTGGACGTTTCCTGCGCTGAAATGCTGTCGGTTGCCACGAGGGGCAATAAAGCAAAAGCCAAAACCGAAAGGGTAATTTTCTTCTTGATCATGGAATCCTCTGATTGGGTATAATCCTCCAATTCTGATCGAAACCCAACCCAGTGAACAGGGGAATGGCCATCGGAATGACGGTAGCCGGCAGAACCCTGCAGAGAATCACTGCAAGCGGGAAGTCTGCGGCCGGAAATTCACCACCCGGGATTCACCACAAGAGGTTTGCACATCCCATCAAGCCAGCGAACCGGTCTGCAAGATGTTTGCTCAAAAACGGGCTGCAATTTCGAGAATCAGCCTGCGATTTTCTGACATGCAGTCCCTGATTTCTTCGACCAGGGAATCAAACCGGTCGTAATCCATCAGCGAAGCAAGCACCTGCTGGAGGATGGAATTCTCCGGAACGGTTTTCACGCCCGTCTGGTCCACTTCCCGCAAATCGAAACCCAAATTGGGGGATTCCCCCGTCTCCCTCTCCGGGCCGATTGCCGGCTGTTCCGTTTCCCCCTGATGGATTGGCAGGGAATGACGGTCGGGCAAATCCATCAATCGCAGGTAGAGCTCCACCAACCTGAGCAACCGGTAGGAATCGGAAAGCCACTTACCGCTTTGCCCATCGAGCAACCCCACGGTCACCAGCTGGTCCAGCATCTGAAGCGTATTGGTTGTGCGATTGGCTACCGGGAGACTGCCCTCGGCCAGGCCACGCAGGTAAAGAAAATGAGTCAGTGTTTCCACATCCATGGTTCCACCGACACTCCGCTTCAGGTTCCATTCCGATGCGTCAACTTCCCTGTCAAGCCTGTCCTGCCACACCCTCTTCCAGAATTCTGCTTCGCTGGCAACCGATGTGAGAAAGCGATCCACCCCGGCGATTATTTGCTGGTCGAAGGAATTGCCCGGGTGGTTGACCTGCGTCTGAACCAGGAGCATTGCCAACTCCCTTTCCCTTTTCTTTTTTTGCAGCAGGGCATCCCAGGACGCGAGCGAAAAACAGGCCACCACGGCATCCCCAAAGAGAGGGCAGGGTTCCAGGTCCAGCAGACGACCTCCTCCCTGTCCCACGACCCGAGCCACCCGGGACGCCAGAAGAGAAAAGAAATGCTGATTGGAAACCGGTTTTTGCAATCGGTCACCGTCTGTACGGCCTTCCGCATCGTAAACCAGCCAGAACATGGTCTTGCTGTGGTAGTTCGGTTCACACCCACCCACCTTGCCGGCATAAAGAAAGGTGAACTCGCAACCGGTTTGATTTTCCGGGTTGACCGGATGACCGTGTTTTTCAACCATTCGCTCCAGTTCAGCCTCGGCGACCCTTTGGATGCAGGACCGGGCAACTTCGGACAACGCCTGGTGCGCCTTTTCCAACGGCACTCCCTGCACCAGCTGGCCCACTCCGAGTTGCAGATGCCTGGAGGTTTTGCAAGCAAGTACGATCGGGTAAGGGTCCATGGATTTCCCACAGGCCGACTCCAACTCCTGCTCGAAAGACTGACTGGATGTGCCCCCTGGCAACACCAGGGAATCCATCAGCTCGTCGAGCATACCTGGATTGGCCTTCAGCAGGTTGGCCAGGTAAGGCGTCCTCGAACAGAGATCGACATACAATTCCATGCAGGACCGATTCACCTGGAACAGTTCCCAAAGCGTTCCCTTCCCCCCGAGGGAGTCACTCACTGCCGCAAGCGATTCCAACGCTCCATCCGGATCGGGAACCCGCGCAACTTCGTTCAACAACTCGGTAATGATGGAAGAGAGAAAATACCGGCATCTCTTGCTGGAAACGAATCGATGCTTTTCCCGAGCCAGGTCGTGGAGGTTAGCGATTGCCCTGGCGGGATCCCGAAAGCCAAGATGATGCAACCTTTCCCGAACCTCCGCGTCGCTTCCCTCACCTCCCAGCACCAGGTCCCGTTCCGGACATTGGCCCTCAGTCGCCGGGTCCTGGAGAAGGTGGCCGAGGATGGCTCGGTTTTCTGCTGCGACTTTTTCCAGGCGACTGGCAAGCGAAACAGGGGCGTCGCCAGCGACCTGTGGCTGAGCCATTCTCGAAAGGCGCGAAAGCGCATGCTCATCCACAGGCAGCGCATCGACTGGCTGGTCATCAGACAACTGCAGTCGGTGTGAAACGGTGCGCAGAAAAACGTAATTGTCCTTCAGAACAACATGTTCCTGCCCATTCAGAATGTCACTCTGTTCCAGTTGAAACAGAACATCAAAGACATTTCCGCTCTGGATTTCCGGAATCCGTTTTCCCATCAACAACTGCAGAAACCGGATGGTAAATTCCAGGTCATCCAGTCCACCCATATCCGATTTCAGGTGACGAAATGAATGGCTGCTATCCGAGCGGGAGAGGAGCCTCCGCTTCAGTGACTGAAACTCGGTAAGATCAGACTGGCTGAATTCATTGCGGAAGACCTGGGTTCGAAGGGCGGCGAGGTAGGCTTCTCCCGTCTTCCGGTCACCGCAAAGAAAGCGCGTCGTGACCGCGTCCATCCGATCAAGCGGAGTCGCCTGCTGGTCGAAATACCGGATCGATTCGAGCATCAACTGGCATTGCCGGGTTGCGCTGGGCCTGTTTTTCTCGAACTCCACCCGATAACAGTCTCCAGGCCCGCTGCCCTGGGAAAGCAGGTCTGAAAACTCGCTCAACAGGCGTTCAAAGTACTCGGCGTTCTCCAATTTTGGCTTGCCATCGTTTCTGCCATGCGAATCAAAGATGGCTGTCAGCCGGAGAGGACTTACATAATCCATGTTTCCGGCCCCAAGTTGCCCCTTGGCGATAATCGCCAGCTTTGCCAACTTTCCGGTTTCATCAAGCGGCTGACCGAACTTCGTTTCAAACCGCCGCTGGCAGTACTCCAGGCCGACTTCGCAGATGGCTTCGGCAAGGAACGTCAACTGTCGGGACGTCCGCTCCACATCAAATTTCCTGACGATGTCACCATAGCCAATTCGCAAAAGTTCACGGTTGCGAAAACAGCGGAGTCGACTCCTGACCGTTTTCGAACTGCTGGCCATCATTACCTCCGCCCTCAATTCCTCAATCAGGGTGGGCTTGGCGACCGGTTGACCATCGGTCAACCGAACGAGATCGAAACTCTCGGGGTCCTGTATCAGCAGGTCACTGAGGAACTGACTCGATGCGGAGATTTCAAGCAGCGATCCCAGTGAACTGGGATCCCGAACCATCAATGCCGCAAAGGAGATCGGACTGCGGGATGCGAGAAAGAACCGCTCCAGGTTCCGTAATCCCCGGTCCGGGTCACAGCTGGATGGCAACTCCCTGGCCAGCTGCGCGACGATTCGGTCCAGAAGATCGAGAGTCACGCCGGCACCTGCCATCGCCAGCAGGGATCGATGGGCAGCCTCCGTATCACGCACCTGGAACGACTTCAGAATGGGGAGAGCCGCCCGGGGATCGTCGAGGAGGTTCTTGATGTCAACAGCTTGCATCGGTTGGATCGCGCTCTGGGTCTCTTGATCGTCCACAGATTCATTGGGAGTGAGCACTGCATCGTTTCCGTGGGACCGATCTCTCCATGATAAACGAAGCAGGGTTGCATGACACGGGGCACGCCCAATCAGCCACCCCAGTCAGCCACCCCAGTCAGCCATCAGCAAAGCGTCTCCCGGGCAGCGGAATCATCAGTCACCGTAAAAAGCGGCAGAACCCGGGTCGTCGATGCCCCTTGGTTTGGTCCGGTTTACAGGGGGGCTGTCGCTCCCAGAACCTGCCTGACATTTATCTTGATCCGGTCCCAGGCACCCAGTTCCATCGGCTCACGCAGAATCCACACTGGATTCCGCCTGATTTTTTTCAACAGTGTCTCCAGTACGGCCATCCGCTTCCGGATCGCCCCATTCACCTTCTTTTCGAAACAGGAGCCAAGCGGCAGGGCGTTTTGCAGGTGCTCTTCGACCCGCAGACACTGGTACTGAATCAGGTCCTTCCAGAGTAATTCGTCAACAGGCTCGGATTGGTCCAACAGATCGAGCCGGCGATCGACCCACTCCTCCTCGGGAAGGAAAATCCGCTTGGTTTCCAGCTGAGGCACCATGTTGGCCAGCTTGAGGATCAATCCGTGTGCGATCCCCATGTCGACAGCCGCACCGAAACGTTCAGGATCGTCGAGATCCAGCCCCCCGATTTTCAATACCACCAGCCAGAGTGTCGAGCAGGTCTGGTAGGCCCAGGTCCGCAATTCCGGGTAATCCGGGTACTGGTCGAGTTGACGTTCCTTGGCCAGTCCCCGGAGCAAATCAAAAACAAATTGCTGAGGGACCGAGTATTCCCTGACGATTTCGGCAAGTTCGGTCAACTCGGTGTTTTCGATTGCCCGGCCCGAAAGCGCTTCCCTGATCTGGCTGTACCATTGAAAAAACTGACCACCCTCGTCGGCAAGCACAAATCGAGTCCCTTGATCGCTATCCACACCATCGTTTTCCTGGATTGGAAAAACGAACTGTCGGGACTTTGTCGCGAGGTTCAGAAATTTCCTTGCCGATCCGCGCGACCTGCTGTTGGGAAACGATTCCACTACCGCACCGATTTCATCCTCGATCGTCCGGATCCCCTCCGGGTATTTCTCGCTTTTGATGGTTTCCCTCCCTGGGGGTACAATTGGACTAGAGCGGTGCTTCTGGCCACTGACTTTTCACAGAATCCTCTGCAAGAACGTAAAAGAATAACCGACAGCACTTTCGAAAAGGACATCAATTTGGGACGATCACGAGGAATGGCGGAAATACACGCCTGCTTCACGAATGTCGGGAGGTTTCGATGAAAATACTGCTTGCCAGCCCGCGTGGATTCTGCGCCGGCGTCAACATGGCGATTGAGAGCCTGGAAATCGCGTTACAGGCTTTTGGTGCGCCGGTGTATGTCTACCATGAAATTGTGCACAACAAGTACGTGGTTGAAAATTTCCGGGAAAAAGGGGCTGTTTTTGTCGAGAACCTGGAAGAGGTGCCCGAAGGATCCCATCTCCTTTTTTCCGCCCACGGTGTGTCACCTGAGGTCCGCCGTATCTCCCGAGAGAGAAACCTGGTCGCCGTCGATGCCACCTGCCCCCTCGTCACCAAAGTCCACCTCGAAGCCATCCAGTTTGCCAAAAAAGGGTACACAATCCTGCTGATCGGTCACGAGGGACATGACGAGGTGATCGGCACAATGGGGGAAGCCCCGGATTCGATGATCCTGGTGGAAAACGAATCCGACGTAGATAGCATCGAGGTGCCCGATGAAACCAAGGTCGCTTACCTCACCCAAACCACCCTTTCGGTAGATGATGCCAACCGGATCATCAGTCGGTTGCGGGAGCGATTCCCGCACATCAACAATCCCCCCAAGGAGGACATCTGCTACGCCACACAAAATCGGCAGGAAGCGGTAAAAATCCTTTCGCAGGAAGCTGACCTGGTGCTGGTCCTGGGAAGCCAGAACAGCTCCAACAGCAGGAGACTGCGGGAACTGGCAAAAGAAAACGGTATCCCGGGCTACCTGATTGACCGGGCCTCGGAAATCGAGAGCCACTGGTTCGAGGGGGTGGAAACGGTGCTGGTCACGGCCGGTGCCAGCGCCCCGGAGGTCGTGGTGGAAGAATGCCTCGACTACCTTACGGAGAACCATGGAGCCTCCGTGGAGGTACGTTCGATCCGGGAAGAAAAAGTCGCTTTCCCTCTTCCGAAACCGCTGCGGCAATTCAGCAAACATGCCTGATCCCGGCCCGAGACCGGGACGTCCTTCCACGGGGAAAACCATGCTGTCAAAATTCGCTTCAGGCCAGGACCTGCCAACTTGCCGAAGAATTGGATACCTGCTGCTTGCAGGACTCTGCTGGTCTGTTTTATTCAGTCCGGCAAGTGTTGCGTTCACCCCGGCATCCGAACCTGAAAACCCCGAAATCCGGTTTGCACCAGGACGTCGAAACTTTCAGACGAACGCGCATCCGTTTGAAGAAAGACTGGACCAGTGGCGGGGCTCTTCCCTGGGAATGAGCCTGGTGGGAGTCCTTCCCGGTCGTTTGACAATCGACAAAGTCAGGCAGGGACTGGCAGCGGAACGGGCCGGTTTGCAGAGGGGGGATCGGATACTGCAAATTGGACCGCTGGACCTGACGCGGCAGGGCAAAGAGCAACTGAAAGAATTGCTGGCCGAATTGCCTCCCGCGTCAAGACTGGAAATCAGGATCGCACGGAGGGCGAACCCCGAACAGCAAAGTACAGAAAGCGAACAGGACAGAACCAGGCTCGTCGAAAAAAAATTCGAACTGGTTACTGACTCAAAGGCCATGCTTGACGCTTGGCTGGTCGCCGAACGGCTCGGCAAAAACCGGGTCATCCGGGAACACCTGGCCAGCCTGGGAGAATCCGACAAACTGGAAGGGCTGAAGAATGAGCTTCTGCAGGCAGTCCGGAACGCCCCCACACCCCGTTTGGCTCATGAGGCGATCAACGCAGGGATCGATCAACTGGGGGTCTCCCACACTGCCCTGATTCCCGGCTGGGGCTATGCCCGCTTGACCAATCGGCAGCAGGGAGGAATCGGCTTGACCCTCCAGCGAATCTCACAGCAGCAAAAGCAAAAGTACTTCGTGGTTGATATGGAACCGGGAGGACCTGCCTTCGAATCAGAAATCCGGGTCGGGGATGAAGTCCTCGCCGTCAACGGTGTTTCGCTCGAACGCTCCGCACGGCTGGTGCTCGCCGGAGAAGAACAACACCACCAACTTTTCCTGGTCACCAGCCAACCGGATGAAGAAATCCGGCTCGAGGTCCGCAAAACCGCAGCGGGGAAAACTGTCGCCGTATCCATGCAGTCGGATCCCAATCTCACGGCCAACTCGGCCTCCCGGGCCAGCCTGAAGGTTCTCCCCTTCGAAGGCAAAAAATTCGGGTATTACCGGATCTGGAATTTGATGTCGATGAAAACCAACACCTTTCTGGCTGACGCGTTGCAGAATGAATTCAGCGATTGCGATGGACTGATTTTGGACCTGCGCGGTCGCGGCGGATCGATCCCGGTCGTCCAGCGGGTGGAAAAAACAGTGATTCAATCAGGACTCCCCGTGGCCTGCATCATCGACCGACACTCACGAAGCGCCAAGGAAATCCTGGCAATCCGGCTCAAGGGAAATCCGAACGTGCGCCTGATCGGACAGACCACCTGTGGTGCGGTGACCGCCGCCACTTTTGCCGGATTGCCCTCGGGGAATGCGCTGATGTTCCCGGTAACTTCTGGCTCGAAACTGAGTCGCTACACGCGTGGAATCAACCTGGAGGGGAAGGGGGTCACCCCAGATGAAACCATTGACTTCAGCCTGCCCTATCTGAACGGAAAACAGCCGTTGCTGGACTCGGCCAAGAAGACGCTGCAGCGGATGATTTCGTCCAAAAACGGCACCCGCTAATCCCCCTGCGTTGTTAAACTGAAGAGATGTTCCCACTCATCATGCGACGATCGATTTGCCTGGCCCTGTCGACAGCAGCCCTGGCTTTTCTCTCGACCGGTCCGCCGACCCGTTCGCAGGATGCAATTCCTGTTCAGGAAAGGACAGCCAAAGGCTCTATCGTCGATTCGGTAGAGGTGGGTGTCCTGGGAACGGAATTCCATTGGCGTTTCCGTTACCCGGGTCCGGATGGTCTGCTGCAGACACCGGATGATGTGGAATCCGAGCGAGTGCTCTACCTGCCCCCCCGAACATCGGTATCCTTCCGTATCACTAGCAGGGATTACGTCTATATTTTGGGGATCCCGGTAAACGAAACCGGACCCGATGCCGTAGAGAAAGGGTTGGCCGTGGAAAAAAAACGTGAAATCGCAGTTCCCGGGCTGGTCCATTCGCTGGAGCATCGTTACCTGAAAGAAGGAAGCCACGACCTGATGGTCGATCCACTCTGTGGGTTTCAGTCATTGCACGACCCCAAAATGGGGGAAATCATCGTCTCGGCTACCCACAATTATCAAAACCTGTTTCCCATGACCCCCGCATCGAAACCTTCCAAGTGACTTTTACTGTTCTGACACGCCAGTTCGCGATTTCCCTCCTGGCCCTGAGCCTGGTGGGGACCTCCTGTTCAAGGAACGGGGACTCGGCGGGAGCGAAACCATGGATACCCGAAGAGGATGGCGCCTACCATGTTCGTGAAGGAGAGGATATCCAGGCAGCCATCGAGGCGGCAGCCAAAGACGAGCGGCACAAGGTGGTCAAGGTACACGAGGGAACCTATTTCCCCCGTCAGGCGGGTCAGGCATTTCTCTGGTTGAACCGGAAGCACGACGGCATTCGGCTCGAGGCGGTTGGCAAGGTCACACTGACAGCTGCCAACCCGAAAGTTGCGATCGTAACCGGCCGTTCCTTCCCGGCAATCGTCAACCATGTTGTCTATTTCGGGCACGGCATCTCGGACAGCACCGTTCTGGACGGATTCGAAATCACCGGCGCGAACGGGCACATGATCCAGGAGGGGGTGGAATCCATTGATCCCGGCCTGCCGGAGAGTCTCAAGCCGACCCTGTTCTTTTACAGCGACGGGGGGGCAGTCAAGGTCTACGGTGACTCCTGCCCACAACTGCTCAACCTGAAAGTTCACAAGAACGAAGTCCGGGTTTGTGGTGGGGGGATTTCTGTCGACCAGCATGGCCTGTGCCAAACACCGGTCCTGATCCGCAACTGTACCTTTCTAGACAATAGCTGTCCGGCAACCGGCTCGGCCGTGGATGTCCTTCAGGACAGCAAGGCCAATATTGAGAACTGCCTTTTTGTTGGCAACATCGGGAATTATGGCATGGATGAAATCGGAAAGACCTTTGGCCTTTCCTACAACGCCAAACATGGTTGCGGCGCTCTGAGTGTTTTCCCGAAATCCACCGCCCGGGTCTCCCGCTGCACCTTTACGTCAAACTGGAGCGGCGTTGACGACAAGGGAATCGCCAGTCGTTACGAAAATTGCATCTTTTGGAAAAATGATCGCAGCGACGGTTCACGAACCGGGCAGCCTTACGAACTGGACGTCAACAAGAGCGCCCATGTCGAAGGCTGTTTTATTTTCGGTACGATCTCTGATCTTCAAAAGTCAATTGCACCCGATCTGAACCAGTTCTCCAAACTGGACCCCGAATTCGATTCCACCTATGTCCCGCAATCGCCCCACCACCAGGAGGTGGGCTATCGTCCGGTGACCAGGTAAAACCGCATTTATCAAATGGATCCACTCATGCCCCGTCAAACCCACCGGCCAACTGGTCGTTTCCGTCCCATCAAGCATTCTCCCAAAAGAGCGAAATTCTGGTTCTGTCTTGCTGCCTGCTGCGGTGTATTTCTCAACGGGTGCAACAAAAGCGAAAAAGGAGAAAAACAGAATGGCAAGGACCCGCAGACGCAGACATCGGGCAAGAAGAAGGACAACCGCCCGAAGTTTGAACTTCCCGAGGTGGCTGCGGTGCTGGGCAAGATCCCCGAATTCAGCCTGACGGACCAGGAAGGAAACAGCTTCGGCTCCGAACAGTTACGTGGACAGGTATGGGTCGCCAACTTCATCTTCACCACCTGCAAATCAACCTGCCCCGAGCAGACAGCCGCCATGCAAGGGATTCAGGAGCAATTGAAATCCCAGGAATCCAACAACCCGGCGTTGGACGGAATCAACCTGGTCAGTATCACCGTGGACCCCAACACGGATACGCCGGACCAGTTGAAAAAATATGCGAACAGCCACGAGGCGGACAACCGCTACTGGAAGTTTCTCACCGGCAGCAGGGACGACATCTGGGAACTGTGTGAAAAAGGATTCATGCTCCCGGTCGCAGAGGAAAAGGACAATCCGGATAACCCGATCGCCCACGACCCCAGATTCGTGATCGTGGACCGCCAGATGAAGATCCGCGGTTACTTCAACCTGAACGATTCCCTCGGCAAGGAAAAATTCAAAAAGACGTTTGGACTTGTCCTGCCGGAAATCGAAGCTACCGAAAAATATGCTGACCTGTTTCCCGGTGATGAAAAGGTAACCCACCTCGCTTCTCCACCTGACATTGCCACCAGCCATTGGATGAAAGCGAGGCAGGCGGCCCAGATGGCCAGCCGTTCCAGCATCAAGGCTTTTGTCGACTTTCAGTTTTCGGATCAGCTTCAGTCAAGTGGAATCAGTTACGATCCCCAAATCGTCGACGAACAACGTTGGAGATTACAGGTCAACCATTACGACCACGGAAATGGCGTTTGCCTGTGCGACGTCGACAATGACGGCAAGCTCGACCTCTATTTCACCTCACAGGCCAGCCGCAATGAACTGTGGCGCAATCTGGGCGATGGTCGATTTGAAGACATCACGGAAAAAGCGGGTGTGGCGGTGGATGGCCGAATCTCGGTTTCCGCTGCTTTTGGTGACATTGATAACGACGGGGACAGTGATCTTTTTGTGACCACGATCCGTGGCGGCAATCTCCTGTTTTCAAACGATGGAAAAGGCGCCTTTACCGACGTCACCAGGCAGTACGGTGTCGGTTACCAGGGGCACAGTTCCGGCGCGGTCTTTTTCGATTACGACCGGGACGGGAAACTGGATCTGTACGTCACGAACGTCGGCAAGTACACGACCGAAGATTTCGAACCTGTCCGCCACGATCGAACCTCCTCATTGCCTGCAGACCAGTCAATCCGTTATTACACCGGTGCCAAGGATGCCTTTGCCGGTCACCTCAAACCGGAACTGGACGAAACAAGCATCCTGTACCACAACGAAGGAGACCGGTTCGTCGATGTCACCAGTGCCATGAACATGGAAAACATCGGCTGGTCAGGTGACGCTACCCCGATCGATGCCAACAATGATGGCTGGATGGACCTGTATGTTTGCAGCATGCAGGGACACGATGAGTATTTTGAAAACCAGGGCGGAAAGAGTTTCGCCCGGAAAAGCCGTGAGGTTTTTCGCAGGACGCCCTGGGGTGCGATGGGAGTCAAGGCTTTTGATTTTGACAACGACCTGAACCTGGATCTTTACCTGACCGACATGCACTCGGACATGGCGGAGAGGGTCGGTCCACCGCTGGAGAAGAACAAGTCCCGCAGGACCTTTCCGGATTCGATGCTGTTTCGTATCGACGAAAAGGACCCGGCAAAGAGAAAATCGATGCTGGAACAGCAAAAAAGCAACAGCATCTTCGGCAATGCCTTTTACAAGGGAGACGGAAAGGGAGGATTCGTGGAAATTTCGGATCAGAATGGAAGCGAAAATTACTGGCCCTGGGGACTTTCGGTGGCTGACCTGAATGCGGATGGCTTTCAGGATGCATTTGTCGCCTCAAGCATGTGCTTCCCTTATCGCTATGGCGTCAATTCCGTGCTCATCAACCAGGCTGGCAACCGGTTTGCGGATGCCGAGTTCATTCTGGGCGTGGAACCCCGAGCAGGAAACGAAACCATAAAACCCTGGTTTGAACTGGATGCCGACGGGGCGGACTCGGACAACACCTATTGCCAGGACCGGACGGGAAAAGTGGTTGTCTGGTCAGCACTCGGGTCCCGGTCCTCTGCCATCTTTGACTTGGACAATGATGGTGACCTCGACATCGTGACCAGTGAATTCAATTCGCGACCGATGGTCCTGGTAAGCAACCTGGCAGAAAAGAAAAAAATCAGCTACCTGAAGCTCCGCCTCAGGGGAACCGTATCCAACCGGGATGCCCTGGGGGCCAAGGTCATCCTGACCGCTGGAGGGAAGAAATACATGCAGGTCAACGACGGCGTCTCAGGTTACCTGTCCCACAGTGTGACTCCTCTCTATTTCGGATTGGGTGACGCCACCGAGGTAACGGAAATTGAAATCAGCTGGCCTAACGGAAACGTGGAAAAACGGACCGGCCCCTTTCCAGTCAACCAGCTGATTGAACTGGTAGAAGGCCAACAGACGAAAGAGTGACTTTTCCGCATTCAAAAATCATCGCCACGGGCCGGGCTGTGCCCCGGCAATGGATCGAAAACGAGCAGGTCGAGGCCGATTGCGGCCTGGAAGCTGGTTGGATCCGGCGAAGAACGGGAATCCTGAAACGCCCCGTGGTTACCGCCGACCAGGCGGTTTCGGATCTCGCCATCGAGGCGGGAAAACAGGCGCTTGACCGGCTGCCGGAAAATGAAAAAAACGCGGGAATTGGTCTGCTGATCCTGGCAACCAGCACCCCCGACCACCTGCTCCCTCCAACAGCACCGTTGGTCGCTACGGAACTGGGCCTCGGTACCCTGCCGGCGTTTGACATGGCGGTTGCCTGCAGCGGATTCCTTTATGCCCTGCAGGTGGCCCACCATCATTGCCTTTCCACCGGCGAGGGTGTTCTGGTCATTGCTGCCAACGTCCTGTCAAAAAGAGTTGCAAGACAGGATGCCGCCACGGCATCGCTTTTTGCCGATGGGGCGGGTGCCGTCGTGGTGTCCCCCTCCGATCAGCCCGGCATTCTGAAAATAAAACTGGAGAGTGACGGTCGGGGAGCGGATTGCCTGAAAATCCCGGACGGCGGATCCAGGAGTCCCTTCAACGAATTCACCCTGGCGAATGACAACCACACGATGAAAATCAGCAATGGCATGGCTGTCTTCAAGTATGCGGTCGAGTCAATGAGCCGCCTGGGCAGCAGCGTTCTCCAGGAAGCGGGAGTCTCCCTGGAAGAGGTCGATTTCTGGATTCCTCACCAGGCCAACCTGCGAATTATCGATTCGGTAGCAGATCGCCTCGGGATCCCAGGGAACAAAACGGGAATCACGATTGATCAATTCGCCAACAGTTCGTCGGCCACGTTGCCAACAGCACTCGACTTCTACATCCGCCAACAGCGTCTCGGTCCAGGTGACCTCGTCCTGATGACCGCTGCCGCTGCTGGCCTGACCAGTGGCGCAACACTGTTCAGGTTGTAATCCCGTTACCGGCCCCAAGATTTCTTCTCCCCGCCAAACGCAGGGATTCGCCCTCTCCTGCCTGCACCTGCTGAGCACCGAACAGTCGTTCAAACGAACTCCGCCAGGCGAATACCGCTGAATTGCCAGCGGGTTTCAGGGGCAAAGAAGTTGCGGTAACTGGACCGAATATGGTCGGAGATTGTCGCCACGCTTCCTCCCCTCAAGACCTGCTGATTGCACATGAATTTACCATTGTATTCTCCGACAGCGCCCGCTGCCGGCCGAAAACCGGGATAGGGCTGGTAACTGCTGGAAGTCCACTCCCAGACACTCCCCCACATCCCCTGGCCCGGGGCCGTGGGGTGAACAGCCAATTCGGCTTGCAGCAGGTTATCGAGAAAAGGAGCGGCCGGTTCTTCTTCGCCAGTTGGCCGGGTGGACTGGCAGGCAGCCTCCCATTCAAACTCCGTCGGCAGGCGTTTTCCCTTCCACCTCGCAAAGGCGTCCGCTTCGAAATAGCTGACGTGGCAAACCGGCCAATCCGGGTCAAGCGGCATTCGACCTGAAGTCGTAAAGATTTCCCAACCGCTCCCCCGGGAATACCAGTAAAGTGGTGAGGTCCAGCCATTTTCACAGACGGCTGACCACCCAAGCGACAGCCAGAATTCGGGATTCGAGTAACCACCGGCCTGCATGAATTCCAGGTACTCTCCACAGGTCACCAGGTTTTCCTGCAATCGAAAGGGATGAAGAAAAACCGGGTGTCTTGGCAATTCATTATCAAAGCAGAAGCCGTTTCCCTGGTACCCCACCTCGACCAGCCCCCCGCCGACAATCTCTGCAAAAGGACGGGAGGGAGTTCCCGGAAACCTTCCTCTTTTTAGCGGCAGGTTCCGGTAGGCCGGGAACAGTGGATTCAGCGACAGCAGGTGCTTTAAATCGGTCAGCATCAGTTCCTGGTGCTGCTGTTCGTGCTGCAAACCAAGGACAATCAAATCGGCCTCACTTGCCTCCAGTTGCCCGGATTCCAGCAGATCCCGAAGGGCCCTGTCGACATGCTGGCGATAGTCGAGTACCTGGAAGAGTGAGGGGCGGGTCATCAACCCCCGTTGGGATCTTGGAAACTGTTCACCGACCGCGTTGTAGTACGAGTTGAAAAGAAATTCGAATGCCGGGTCGAAAACTTCATAGCCCTGCTGCCTCTTGAGCACAAAGGTTTCAAAAAACCAGGTCGTGTGAGCCAGGTGCCAGCGAATGGGACTCGTATCGGGCATCGACTGAACCACACAATCTTCGGGAGAGAGGGGTTCCGCGATCCGCTCGCTCCAGCGCCGCACCGATGCGTATTGACTCAGCAAATCAGGGATCAATTTGCATTCCTTTTGTTCTGTTGATCCACCAGCAGAGCGATTCCACTGTCGGACCGGTTCCTTGAGGGCGAAACAAGCAGCGTTGGCACAAAGATTTAGGGATGAACTTCAATCCCTTTCCAGAAAGCGACCCTTCCCTTGATTTTCTCCGCTTCCGGTTTTGGGTTGTCATAAAACCAGGCCGCCCCCGGATTGACGTTTCCCTCGACCACCACATCAAAATAATTGGCGGTTCCTTTCCAGCCGCAAACCGTTGTCGTGTCAGAAGGTTGAAAAAAATCCGGCAGAATGGATTCTCGCGGAAAATAATGATTGCCTTCAACAACCTGCGTCTGATCGCTCTCAGCGATCACAACGCCATTCCAGATCGCTTTCATGCAGAACTCCCTGTTGTGTGTCCATGAACCAGGTGCAAAACGGCAAAGTCCCGGTTGGAATCGGTCCAGGTATTTTTCAGGACCCAACCGGACTCGGCGGCCAGCACCGAAAATGAGGGGATTGAATACTTGTAGGAATACTCCGTCAGCATTTTCTCGCCTTCAGCGAATTGAAATTGCTGATCTCCAATCGAGACGGTCTGATCCCGCAAGCTGACGATGTGGGTCTCGATCCGGTGATGGTTGGAATCGTAGCGAGCTTCGTGCCGGAATGAGGCCAGATCGAAATCGGCCTTGAGCTCACGGTTGATACGGGTTAATAGGTTCAGGTTAAACGCCTCGGTCACCCCCCGACTGTCGTTATAAGCCGCCTCGATCCGCTGAATGTCCTTTTGCAAATCGACCCCGATCACCAACCCGCCGTCGGGGCCTGCCATGTCGGCCATACCGCGGAGCAACTGGCGACTTTCCGGGAGGGTCAGGTTTCCAAGGGTGGAACCTGGAAAGTAGATTGCCGTGCTCGAG
The DNA here is from genome assembly GCA_036336715.1 of Planctomycetota bacterium. Taxonomy (GTDB): domain Bacteria; phylum Planctomycetota; class Planctomycetia; order Pirellulales; family Pirellulaceae; genus JABAAE01. Next base: position 5,718 of record JAYZFP010000137.1, on the reverse strand, counting down.
GGAGCGGGATCACAATCCGGGAGTTCAAATGTCGAAGTAAAGTCGGCAACAACCGGCAAGACCTTAAGCTCGGTATATTTTTTCTGCAGTTCCGCGGCCGTGCGAAAAAGATGCTCGCGGGAAACATCCACCGGTACATAAGCAGCCGGTTTGACCAGGGCATCCAGAAGAAAACGCGTTTTCAGGCTGGAGCCGCTGCCGAATTCAACCAACCGCGCACCCGCAGCCAGCTGCCCGGCAATCGCCCGGGAATGCAACTTCATGATTTGCAGCTCGGCCCGGGTGAGATAGTATTCGTCCAGCCCACAGATCTCCTCGAACAGGGCGGATCCGGCTTCATCATAAAAATACTTGCTGGGAATCGACTTTTCGGACTTTGAAAGACCGTGAAAAACGTCTTTTCGGAACTCAGTTTCGAGAGACTGAACCAGGGGTGTTTCAGCAAACATTGGGGGTTCGGCAAACATGACGTAACAGGAAGGTGACGCAGGATAGGATTCACGTCCTTAACGGAAAAATGGGACCCGCCATAACTGCCTTGGCGATTTCCAGGCGCAGAAAAAAATTTCGACGTCTGAAATGGCCCGCCCTGCGAATCGAAGTCCCCAAATAAGCCGGGGCTCCCCGGTTCCAAACCAAAAAAGAGACCCACTGCTTGCAAGTGGCTATTCGGATCCCTTTGACCAAAAATAACACTGACAAAAAAACACACCCTCAATGGGCGGAACGAATCATTACGGGAGCTATTTTCCACCTCCGATTCAAGGATAGCCTTTTACGGGGCAGGTTGCCAGCAGAGCAAAATTGGATGGTTCGAAAATCGCCCACCACCCTGAGTGGAAAATCTCTCTGAAGAGCCGATTTCCTGCGGAGGATTCAGACAGAAAACAACCGGACGCCACATGAAAAAACTCCGCCTGTCAAAAAAGGCAATCTAAGGAAACTTGAAGGCGAAATTCGGTCAGACACAAGCACACATTGGCAATTAAATCCAGAGACCAGCAAGCAAAAACGGTTTTCTTTTTTTTGCCTGAAACAGTGACTCGACATTTTGATTTTGTTGCGACTATACTGGAGCCTGACAATGTGATTCACAACGATCGTATGGAAAGATTGGGAGCCGTTTTAGGATGGGACAGAATTCACAACCAATTTCTTCTTCTGTGTTCAGCATCAATGTATCCGCGGAGGGAGAAGAGGTCGTCAGCAAGGAAAATCAGCAGGATTCTGCGGTAGTGGAGCTGCTGCAGCAACTGATTATCGGTCAGGAGAAGCAGAACGAATTGCTGGAAGAGATGATCGAGGGAATGAATGCTTCCCAGCGTCAGCGTTCGGCCGAACTGGGTCAGTGGAAACAGTCCAACCCCCACCTTGCCAAACGATGTCGCCAGGCAGCAGAGGTCCTCAGTGATGTCCAAACAGAATTCCTGGAGAGCCTGACTGGAGAAATCGAGTTTAACGCTGACTCCCTGCTTGAGGGAGATTTCATGCTGAATGAATTCGTCGACAAGTTTGGCCCGCGGCTTGCCCATCTCAACGGTGTACTTCAGGTACTCTCCCAGTTAAGCAGCACACCAAAATCATATACGGAAGAGGACTGAACCGGTCTTCAGTGGAATTTGGGAGTTGGAATCAGGGAAAAACCGCTGGGAAAGCCCACGTCTTCTCCATCTTTCAGCACCAAAAATGCTTCACACCGGCCGATGGTCTGTTATCGGAAGGAGACGCATCAGCAGCCGGCTGAAATCCCTGAAAAAAACCGTTTTCCGGACGTCGTTCCCAACGGAAATTGGTCATGAAATGTGAACTGGTCACAGCCCAAACCAAAGATGGCATCCGCCTGCACGGAGGGCTCTTTACGGCTGATGATTCCGTAGTTCATGCCCGGAATCCTGGTTTGGACCTGCTGCTGTTTGTGCATGGAGTAGGTAGCAACTTTTACCAGTCTTCCCTCTTGAAAAAGATGGTCCCTGTTTTTCAGCAGGCCGGGATCTCGTTGCTGTCGGTCAACACCCGGGGACATGATTTCCTTTTTTCGGCGGGACCGCAGCATCCTGACAACTGGCTGGGCTCATCCAATGAGCGAATCAGCGACTGCCACCTCGACCTGGAAGCCTGGTCCACCAAGGCGCGTAAGCTCGGTTTTGCAAGAATTGCCCTCCTGGGACACAGCCTGGGAGCCATCAAGGCAATTTACTCGGAAGCCTTTCACCCCCGGCCGGAAATCCGGGCCATCGTTGCCGCTTCTCCTTCCTGCCTCTCCTGCTCCCATTTTCGGAACAGCCACCGGGCAGGTGAATTCGGCCAATGCCTGAACTGGGCACAACAGGAAATTGAGAGCGGGCATGGCCAACGCATTTCCGAGGTTTCGTTCCCATTCCAACTGCAGATGTCGCCCCGTACTTTTGTTGACAAGTACGGCGAAGAAGAAAAGTACAACATCCTGCGATTCATCGACCGTGTCGACAAGCCTCTCAGGCTTTCTTTCGGCGAGGCGGAACTGCGTGGCAACAACCCCGCTTTTTCGGACCTCGACCTCCGTCTGCAACCCTTGATCATGAACCATCCCTCGATTTCACAGACGATTCTTCCCGATACGGACCACTATTATTCCGGAATGCAGGGGGAGCTGGCCAAAATGATCATTTCCTGGTTCGGGAGTCTGCCACCCTCACCCGTGGAGTCCGCAGGCAACCGATGAAAAAGCAGAAAGCCATCGAATTCCGTCAGGTATTCAAGTCTTTTGGTGACGAACGGATTCTTGACAAATTCGACCTTGAGATTGAAAAGGGCGAGTTTGTCTCGATCGTGGGCCCCTCAGGCTGCGGCAAATCGACCCTGCTGCGATTGGTGGCAGGACTCGAAACAGTCGATTCCGGTTACCTGGCTATCGAAGCCGACAGCCGGGAAAAAAACGAAATTGCTTTCGTATTCCAAGAGCCGAACCTGCTGCCCTGGTTGTCCGCCTTCGAAAATGCCGCCCTTCCCTTCCGCATCACCAACCAGAAACTGGACCGCCAGAAAGTGGAACGGGTACTGGAGTTGGTAGGATTGCCGGGGCACACTCATCAAAAGTACCCCCGGCAACTCTCTGGGGGGATGCGGATGCGGGTTTCTCTCGCGAGGTCACTTGCGCTCGAACCGACGATCCTCCTTCTCGACGAACCGTTTGCAGCCCTGGATGACCTGCTGCGGACAACACTGAATCTCGAGTTGGTGGAAATATGGCAAAGGGAGAACCTGAGTTGCCTGCTGGTAACCCACAATCTTGCGGAGGCCATCCTGGTCAGCCAGCGAATCATCGTGCTCAACGGTGGCAACCGTTCCTACGGAGAAGTCCGCATCCCGTTTGACTATCCGCGCGACAAAAAAATGCGATCGACCCCGGAGTTTGCCAGCCTGTACGCCGAAGTCAGCGCCCTGCTGGAAGGGGTGGATCCATGAACTTTTACCGGCTTGTCGAACTGGTGATTCCACCCGTGATTGCGGCGGTTGTGGGCCTGATTCTCTGGGCCATGATCAAGCACTTCACAGGGTATGGCGACTTCGTGCTTCCCGGCCCCGGGTCGGTAGCAACCGCCTCCTGGGAGCACCGGAAGGAATTGCTGAATTCCACCTGGCTGACCACGCTGTCTGCCGTATGCGGTCTCGGTATCAGTGTTACGGTGGGTGTGTCGACGTCCATCCTGTTCTCCCAATCCCGGTGGATCAGGCGCAGCCTGTTTCCACTGGCAATCTTTCTGCAAACTGTACCGATTGTCGCCGTGGCGCCCATCGTGGTTCTCTGGCTTGACGAAGGACTGGTTGCAACGATGTTCATCTCCTTCCTCGTCAGTGTCTTTCCGATCATTACCAACACCACCACCGGACTGTTGAATGTCAGTAACGAACATTACGACCTTTTTCGACTTTACAGGGCAAGTCGGTGGCAACGGCTGTTGAGACTCCAGATCCCCAGCGCCCTTCCGGGTTTTGTTACGGGCCTGAAAATCGCCGGCGGCATGGCAGTCCTGGGTTCGGTCGTGGGAGAATTCTTTTGCGCCGAGGTCAACAACAAGGGGCTGGGCCGACAGATTTTCGAACTCAAGGACCACAGCATGTCGCTGATGTACGGTTGCATCTTTCTGGCAACCCTGCTGGGTGTCAGCATGTTCGCCCTGATCAGCATGTTGTCGGATCGGTTTCTGCTATATTGGGACGAAAAGAAAATATCCAGCCTCTGAATTCCAGTGAGTCGCCCACAATGCCGAGCGTCATCAAACGCCGACTTTCCGGGAGCTTCGCCCTGCTCCTTCTGCTCTCCCTGTTCTGGACCGCGTCCGGTGGCTGTCGCAATGCGGATCGTTCTGACCCGGGAAAGATCCGCCTGCAATTGAACTGGTTTCCGGATGCTCAACATGGTGGCTTTTATGCCGCACTTGCCAATGGCCACTATGCGGATGAAGGGCTCGACGTTGAAATCCTGCCAGGTGGACCCGGTGCCAACGTAGAAGCCAAAGTCGACCTTGGCCGTGTCGAATTCGGAATTGCCAACGCGCATCGCCTGCTGCTCAAACGGAACGAAGGCGCCAGGGTCACTGCCCTGTTTGCCGCTTTTCAGAACAGCCCTCGCTGCATCATGGTTCATGAGGAATCCGGAATCCGTTCCTTTGAGGGGCTGGAGGGTGTGACCCTCGCAGTCGGGTCCGATACGGCTTTCTACCGCTTCATGCAAAATAAAATCGAGCTCAAGGACGTCAAACTGGTCAGCTACTCGGGTAGTAACGCTGCCTTCCTGGCAGATCCCTCCTACGCGCAACAGGCCTACAGTATCAGTGAGCCCATCCTGGTCAAACAGAAAGGGGCCAAACCGGTCACCCTGATGCTGTCCGACCTTGGTTTCAACCCTTACACGAGTTGCCTGTTTGCCAGCGAGAAATGGATCGAGGAAAACCCCGAACTGGTCCGTCGATTCGTGCGAGCCACACAGAAAGGATGGAAGGATTACCTTGAAAATCCGGAAAAATCCAACAAAAAAATGGAAACGCTGAACAAAGAGCATGACCTGCAGGCTCTTAATGAGGGTGCGGCCGCCGCCAGCAAGCTGTGCCAACCCACTCCGGAAAGCCTCATTGGGTCCATGACATCCGACCGCTGGGAGGAACTGGTTGAGCAATTGCAGTCCATCGGAATGCTGAAAAAGGATTTCGCACTGGGGCAGTCCTTTACTGACCGGTTTTTACCCGAAAAATGAACGAGGCGGCTCGTGTTGGACGAATTGCTGATTGAGAACAATTCCTTTCGCCCGTTTTCATTGGCCCATTTCTGCGTGCTGCTGGTTGGGTTTTCCTTTTTCACCCTGCTGATCCTGTATGCCAGACGATGCAGTCCGCGGAGACAGGTTTTTATCGGGGCCCTGCTTTCCTACACGATTCTCTTTACCTTTCTCGGGGTCTATATATCGATTGACTCGTGGAGATTGGGTTTCGAACCGAAAAAGCACCTGCCGCTCGCCATGTGCAACGTTTGTGCCATGCTGAGCTGGCTGGTCCTCCATCGAAAAATCTACTGGATGTACGAGATCCTGTTCTTCTGGATCATGTCTGGCACCGTGGCAGCCTGCCTGACTCCCGATATCAAGGAGGCATTTCCACATTACACTTTCCTTGTCTTCTGGATCATTCATATCGGACTTGTTGGCAGTGCTTTTTACGCAACCCTCGTCTACGGCATGCGTCC
>JAYZFP010000136.1:0-20124 GCA_036336715.1 Planctomycetota bacterium | reverse complement strand
GAGCAGAATCAAGCTCTTTTGGCTGCACAGCAACGTGACTTTGGAGTTGCCGATGAAATCTTGAGTCGCTGGGATCAGAAACTGTTCGGCCTGAATGCCCTGCATCTCTGGTTTGAGAACCGACTTCGCTTGCTGGCCTTGAGAAGAATTTCCGGAAAGACCGATTCCATCAATGCACTCGCCCAAACGCTGGAGGAAAAAGCGGACGAGGCGGATGACTGGTTGACGATTCGCCGGTTGGATGAAGTGCTGGGATCCGACCAGGATCCAAGTTTGCTGGGGGTCCGTCTTCAGGAGGGAGTCAGTTCGGCGGGTTCACGCAGTGTCAGTCTTTCGGCGGAGGTCGATTCTGAAGGCGATCCGCCCGAGAGCGTTGCGAATCCGGACGAATCGGAGACCGGAGAGACCGTGACTCACCCTTTCGGCGATGAGACTCCGGTCATGACCGATCAGCTTGATCGAATCGTTGAGAGCCTGCGGGAGGCGTATAGCGAACAATCCGAGGAAAGCATTCGCGAGGTGGTGGACGAATTGTTGAGGGTCACCCCTGAAGACGCCACGACCAATTCGGACACCTGTGGTGTCCTGAACCTGATGTCGATGGCCGTTGCGACCAAGGTCATTACAGATGACGGTTCCATTTGGAAATGGGCGAATCGGATTGCCGCCCCTTTCAAGGAAAACGGTGTGGTGCTTTCCCTGTTGGCGACTGTTGGAAATGAAATTCGGTTGGCCAGCGAAGATCCCGAGGAAGGGAGAATCACCCCTGCCCGTTTGGAACAGCTTTTTCGCAAATCGTTGGAACTGGAAAAAAACGGACCCCAGACCTACGCACGCGCTGGTGGTTTTTTCCTGGACCGGGAGGACGTTGGGGAAGCCGAGAAGTGCTTTGCCCGTGGATTCAAGCTGGATCGCAAAGCGGGAAACATCGCCCTCAAGCTGGCTGGAGTCTACAGCATGACGGATCGGCCCCGGGACGCTCTTCATGTGCTCGACCTCTGCCTGAGGGAGGGGACGGAAAATCCCGAAGTCGCGTGGGAATCGGTGATGCTGGCTTTTCAATTACGGCAGTTCGAGCCAATGCTCAACTATTTGAATCGCTACGAGGAATTTGTGGGTGAGTCTTCGCCGATCGGCTATTACCGGGGCCTGGCCAACCTGAAAATGGACCAGCCACAACTGGCTCTTGATTCCATACAGCGGGAAAGGGAATTGAGCGACGCGGGAGAATTTCACTGTTGCGTGGTGGAATACTGCGCCCTGGTTGCACTGGGGCAGAAGGCCGAATCAACCAGGGTTGCGGATAAGTGCCTGTCCTCCCCGATTCGGGAGTTGGATTACCTGCCCCTGGCCGACATCACCTATTTGTTTGAAATATTCTGGGAAACACTCCATGAGAATGAGCCGCAATCAGATCAGTTAGCCGCCCTGGAGCGGAGATTGCTGGCCTGCGGCTGGATGCCGGATGCCTATTTTGATGGAAAACGATCAGCTGCAGAATTGGTGGAACAGGTGCGCTATTATCGCTTGCTGATTCAGCAGAAGTTGGGGGATGACTGGGGGGAACACGAGGGGTGTCACCCTGGCCAGGAAGACTGGAACAACTACTACGCGGAATGGGGTGTGTTGGCTGATTCCGAGGAACGGGCCCGTGAAGAAGTGTTGCGGATTCAGAGCCTTTGTTATTCAGGATACGCCGAAGTAGTGGACGTGCATGAAGAAGACCAGCTGTTTACGGATGTCCCCGGTATCGTCTGGCAGGGTGCACGCTATTCGTTACCGGATGACTTTGACCTTGGCGAAGAAGCTGATGAAGGTGAAGGCGATCCATTCGATGGCGAAGACGAAGATGGGGAATATTGAACCAGGCAGGTAAGCCTGCTGTTCTTTTAATGCGAGTATTCGAGCGGTTTTGAGGTTGGCTCATCCCGGAGTATGCTTGGGGGTGGGGTTCCTGGCCTGCCACTGGGATTCTCCATTCAATCCAGGCTTGTCAAACGCTGGATGGCAACTCATGGTTCTTACCGGGGAAATCTCACAGCAAGAGACCACAGCCTGGCCGTTTTTGTTCGCGGGTCGGAGTTCATGACTCGCTCATTATTTAGATTGAAACGCCGGTCGAAAGGTTGATCGGAATGGCGATTGAGAGGGTGCGACCGGAAACAGGTGATCCAAAATGTCAAAAAATGAAAATACGTTGGTCGGTCGGCAGGATTTTCTGCACCCGAATCCTGTTGAAAACAGGACGGTAGACAGGCTGAAGTCATCCGTTGCTTGCCTGATCGTATTGTCTGCCATTTTGCAGTTCATGGTCGTTGTGCCAGCGGTCGCGGAGGATCGTCTGTCCCTGAAACATGGCTCCCGGTTGGTGCTCCTTGGCAATGGCCTCGGGTCACGGATGGGGCGATTCGGCCACTTTGAAACAGAACTCCACCGGCGCTATCCGGACTCGGAGCTTTTCATTCGAAACATGTGTGATGAGGGCAATACACCGGCATTTCGTCCGCACTCGGGTAGGAATTCACCCTTTCCGTTTCCGGGTGCTGAGCAGTTTCGAACGCTGAAAAACGCGAAGGATCGCTGGTCTTCCGGCCATACAGGCAATGGTTTTTACGAGACACCGGATCAATGGTTGAAGCGTCTCAAGCCAGACGTGATCGTTGCTTTTTTCGGTTACAACGAGTCCTTCGGTGGGGTGGCTGGCCTGGATTCATTCATCAGTGAATTGACCGCATTTGTCAGGCATACAAAGAGTCAGAAGTACAACGGACGTACCGTCCCCAAATTGGCGCTGGTTTCTCCCATCGCTTTTCAGGATCTTTCCCGGCTGCATGGCACACCTGATGGAAAGTTGCAAAACGCCAACCTGGCGTCCTACACCGCGGCGATGGAAAAGGTTGCCAGAGAACAGGGAGTTGTTTTTGCGGATGTTTTTTCGCCAACAGCCGAGTGGTTTGCCTCGGATTCCATTCCGTGGACCCGGGATGGTGCCTTGTTGCTCGGGAAAGGATACCAGCGTCTTGCACCAGTGCTCGCGGATGCTCTGTTTGGTGAAAAGGAAGTTGCAGGAGATTGGCCCACATTAAATGCCAGGGTGATGGAAAAAAACTGGATGTGGCACCAATTCTACAAGGTGCCTAACGGGGTTCACGTTTACGGACGTCGACATCGGCCTTACGGTCCAAAAAATTATCCGCATGAACGCATCAAAGTCGAGCAGTTGGTTGCTAATCGCGACCAGGCCATCTGGAAGACTTTGCAAGGCAGGGATTTTGATCTCGCGGCTGCTGACGGCGCGACGCATCCCCTGCCTGTGATTGGCCAGGTCGACAAACGGATCCGGTACCTGTCGGGCCAGGACTCAATCAGTTCCTTCCAATTGCCCGAGGGTTACAGGATCGAGTTGTTCGCTTCCGAGCAGGATTTTGCAAATCTTGCCAACCCGTCGCAGATGTCCTTTGATAACCAGGGGCGGCTGTGGGTTTCCGTCATGCCGACCTACCCGCATTATCAACCTGGTGACCTGAAGCCCGACGACAAGTTGCTGATTCTGGAGGATACCAATGGGGATGGAAAGGCTGACAAGGAGACTGTCTTTTGCGATCGACTGCATTTGCCACTCGGTTTTGAGTTCGCGCCCGAAGGAGTCTATGTTGCCCAGAGCAACGAATTGATCCTGCTACGCGACACTGACGGGGACGATCGCGCCGACCAGCGGGAGATTGTTCTTGCCGGTTTCGACGATCATGATACTCACCACGCGATCAGCGCTTTCTGTGCGGATCCGTCGGGTGCGATCATCATGGGGGAAGGGACCTTTCTTCACAGCCACATTGAGACCGCGTACGGGCCGGTTCGAAGTTCAAATGGAGGATACTTCCGTTACGAACCCTCTCGCAGGCGATTGCAGCGACATGCCCGACTGTCTCTTCCCAATCCCTGGGGTACGGCGTTTGATCGCTGGGGGCAATGCTTTTTTGCCGACACCTCGGATCCCAACATGCGTTGGATGTTGCCGGGAACCATGCAGGTTGAATACGGTGACTTTGCTCCACTGCCTCGAGATTTGCTTGAACGGCATGCACGTGTGAGGCCCACCTCGGGGCTGGAGTTTATTTCCAGCCGCCACTTTCCGGATGAAGTGCAGGGTGACATTCTGATCAACAACGTGATCGGGTTTCAGGGGACCAAGCAACACCAGATGCTGGAATCGGGAACCGGGTATGCTGCCAGTTTCCGTCAGGATCTCCTGACCAGCAGCGACCGTAATTTTCGACCGGTGGACATGGAATTCGCCCCGGACGGGTCACTGTACATGATCGACTGGCACAACGCGCTGATTGGTCACATGCAACACAACGCTCGTGATGTGAATCGTGACCATGCACACGGGCGGGTCTACCGTGTTACCTATCCCGCCCGACCGCTGGTCAAACCGGCGAAAGTATCGGGTGCTTCCATCTCTGAATTACTCGGCAACCTGAAGCTGCACGAATACCGTACCCGGTATCGGACCCGCCGCGAATTGCGCGGACGCGATGCCGATCAGGTGCTCGCGGCGACGGCAGAATGGGTCGGTGAGCTGGATGCCTCCGATCCAGGGCACGAACACCACCTGCTCGAAGCATTGTGGGTTACATGGGGCTTTGATCGGGCGGATGAAAGTTTGCTTCGGCGGTTGCTCAGTTCGGACGATCACCGTGTTCGAGCTGCTGCCGTTGAAGTCCTGCGTTTCAATGGCCACCGCGTGGCCGACCAGGCCAGTTTGTTGCTGAAAGCCGCAGGTGATGAACATGGCCGGGTGCGGATGGGAGCCATGGTTGCAGCCACCTGGCTGGGGAAGAGCGTGGGGCTGCCCATCATGGAGAAGGCGGGCGAGCGTCAGGACGAATGGGTGACGCCCGTTTACAAGGCGAGCAGGAGCTTTTTTTCCGGACAACCTGTCGATGCCGTACCGAAAATTGACCTCACCACTCACTTGACCGGAAGGGACAGGGAACTGTTTGAAAAAGGGGCCGAAGTGTTCAGCCGAGATGGGCACTGCGCCACCTGCCATCAGCACGATGGACTGGGGCTAACGGCATCCCAGTTTCCACCTTTGGCGCAATCTCGCTGGGTTACGGGGAGCCCGGAACGGCTGATCAAGCTGGCGCTTCACGGCGTTTCGGGCCCGATGTCCGTTCGGGGCGTTGAGTACGGCGGTCGAGTCCCGATGACGGCTTTCAAGTTCCTCTCGGACGAAGATCTGGCGGCGGCTTTGACCTTTGCTCGTAACCGCTGGGGCAACCGGGCCCCTGCGATTCATCCTGAAACCGTCAAGCGGGTTCGTTCCGCGAACGAGCAGCGTTCCAGATTCTGGAGCGTTGAGGAGTTGCTCGCCGACCATCCACTGCTGGGCAAGCCAATTGTGTCCGACGTACCCTCTTTTTCCAACGAGAAACTGGAAAGCTTGCTGCTTGCCCTCCCCGTCTCCGAGTTGGCTGATGTCGCCCGGGAAAAAGGGGACGCGGAAAGGGGGAAGGCGCTTTTTTACAAGTCTGCTGCCTGCTTCGTTTGCCACGATCCGGCCGAGGGTGCGGCCCGCCTGGGGCCGGACCTGAACCGGTTGAAAAAAGCCCTCTCACCGGAAGAGTTGGTTGACTCGATCCTTCGACCATCCAAAAAAATAGAACGCGAATACGTTCAATGGAAAGTGCTTGATGTCGATGGAAAACTCCACGTTGGAATCAAGGTTTCAGAATCTGAAAACGGGATTGTACTGCGAAACGCGGATCGGCCAGAGCCAATCAACCTTCAGAAAGAAGATATTGAGGAAATGAAACCGTCCAATATCTCAAGCATGCCAACAGGACTGGTCAGGCAGTTGAAGAATCGTGGGGAGTTTGATGACCTGTTAAAGTACCTTCTTCAAATCGGCAAGCATTGACCACCGGAGCATGGGACCGGTGGTTTACCGGGTTGGGCGGTTGCCGGAAACGGGTTTGCCCCGCCCCGGTTTTGCGGGGATCCAAACCGGTGATTGTCTGGTGCATCCATCGTGCTGAATGTCCTGGCCTGGATCTTTGGCCATTGAGGGGGCATCCATCCATGGTGAAGACCTTTTGGGTGATTTGCTGGAAAGTGTGCTTTGGAAAACGAATCGGGAAAACGCGGTTGGATATGGAGCCCGTTTCCCGGTGTCGTTTCCCGGTATCGCTGCGAACGGTAGATCCTGGTGAGCCTTGTACCTGGTGAGCCTTGTACCTGGTGAGCCTTGTACCTGGTGAGCCTTGTACCTGGTATTCCTGATGAGTGCTCCGGACAGTGAATCAGGGTGAGGGCCGGTTTTCGATTCGATAGAGATGGGATTCGGTTCGAATGAACAGTGACTTTCCTGAGACGGCGGGAGAGGCCATCACGCTCGCACGATTCAGGCGGTTGGTTGCCACCACATCCAGGGTCTTCCCGGGGCGGATAATGGTGGTGATGTTGTCATCATTGAACAGGTAAATCAGGTTGCAGGCATAGATGGGTGAGGCGGAGTAGGAGCCTGGAACCCGCTCCCGCCAGATGGTTTTTCCGCTTTGGGCCTCGAGGCAGCTGATCACGCCGTTGCGGCTGACGAGGTAGATCTGATCGCCGATCAACAGTGGAGAACAGCGACGCGGCATCGCCCGTTTTTCTTTCCAGGCAACGTGGCTTTCGGTAACGTCTCCTTTTCCATCAGCCCGAATGGCCCAAAGTTCCGGGTTGTCCCGGTCAACTGTGGTGAAAACCAGGCCGTGGCCATAAACCGGTCGCGGCGCCTGGGAAAAGCCATGGTGACGGACTCGCCAGATTTCCTTGCCGGTCCGGGGAGCATAGGCGTAGAGCCCCTTGCCACCATTGCTCACAAGTTGCGGCTGGTCACCCACCTGGAACAGTGCAGGCATGCCATAGGCCTTGCGTTGGTTGACGGGGACCTGGCTGAAATCGACTGAGCGATCGGTTTTCCAGACAGTCTCTCCGGTTTTCCTGTCGAGTGCGATGACATATTGAAAATCCCGTCCATCCACGTTGACCACAAACAGGTTGTCGACCAGCATCGGAGAGCTTGCGGGACCGGCACCCAGCTCATGATCGCAATTCAGATCACGGCGTTCCCAGATTTTTCTGCCCGACTGACGTTCAAAGCAGGCTGTTCCATAGGTCCCGTAATGAACGTAGACATGATTCTCGTCAATGACTGACGTGGGGGTGGCGTACGAATTTTCCGTCGCGATTCTTTGGGGGGAGGCTACTTCAAAAACTTGAAAATCATGAATGAGCTTTCCACTTTCGCGGTCGACACAGACGGCATACATTTTTTTTCCATCCCGGGTTGCGGTGGTCAGCCAGACCTGGTTTTTCCAGATGACCGGTGAGCTCCAGCCGCGGTCGTGGATTTCCATTTTCCAGCAAATGTTTTTCGATTCTCCCCACTCCAGCGGCAGAGACTCGGAGTCCACGTGACCGTTTCCATGGGGCCCTCGGAACTGTGGCCAGTTGACCTGGGCGGCAAGCGGTTGGCTGAGCAGGAGCAGCAGAGAGGCGGCAGCGATTCGCATCGGGATTTCCAGCGGAGGGGATTTTGCGTTACGGGTGGGCCCTCATTATAGACAGAATTCGGCATCCATCGGGCTTCTGTGCAAACCCGGGCCGGGTAAATCTCCCCCTGCAGGACCGTTCTGGATCAGGGATTCGGCTGTTGGGCGGAGATTCGTTCCTTGGCACTGTTGACTACGCCATGGAACCATTCCTGCGCCGTGTGGGGAATCCGTATAGGGTCGTAACCCAGTGAAGCCATCATGGTTTCGTCATAGGCCACCACAAGCAGGACACCGATCAGCATCGAGTAAACTGCAAGGTTGGCAGCGGGGCTCCCGCTCCAGAATTTCAGTGCGGTACCGAGGGATTTTTTCAGCCGAACCGACCGCCCACTCAAATCGATGGAATAGACTTCATCCAGGATCAGGTGGGAGCAGAATCCGACAAAGATCGCGAACGCCTTGAAGAGGCGGAGTCGAACGTCCTCAGAGGTGCATATGAAAAAAGCGAGACTGGCAGCCAGCAGGGCAGAGGGAATGCTGTGCCACATTCCGCGGTGGACTGTAAACCGTTTGAAGATCCTGGAAACACCAAATCGGATTCCAAGATAAATTCCGATTCCGGCCAGCACCATTTCTTCCAGTGACATTCCCATGTGCTGAAAGCGGTCAATCATCAACATCGGTACCACGGCTGCCGCAAAGGCAAAGGTCTCCCGGACCGGCACACCGTTATCGCTGTCCAGATCGGGCAGCATGCCTGCAACGCTGCACAATCCCGCAGCCAGCAGGCTCTGATCAAGTGGGTAATCGAATCCCATGTAGGCGGTTGCCCCAAGCCCCATGCCACAAACGGTGCTGGTCGTAATGTGTGTTTTGAAGTCTGCCATGATCCACCCGTATGGGAATGTGCAACCCTGAAAAGGCCCGGAAAGTAACCGATTTGTTGGGGACGACCAATACAGGATGCCATTTTTGGAAGCCGGGACCCGCGGGCGGATCCCTCCAAAAAAAAGTTTTTTCCGGAAAAATCACAAGTGGGAGGCCTCCACAACGAATAGAAATTGCGTTTGAATTGGGCAAACCGGCGTGATCTGCCGGATTTCAACTGCAAAACGCGGAAACAGGACCTACATATTTCAGTACAAGTCGCGTTCTGGTGGTCTCTTTGGGGAATGCCGTGGATCGACTGCCCGGATCACAGGAATGCCCGGATCACAACGAAATTGAAATTGCCGGAACACAGGAGATCCCAGGGATCTGCCCGTGGCGGGTCGGCAGCATTGGAGCAGGAAAAATCAGTTGGTAAATGGACTTTTAGATCAGATAACCGGTTCGTATACTTTCCCGCTCGCAAACGGATGGGAGTCGTTGCATGCAAACCTATGATGTCATAATGCTGGTGATCCTGGGAGTCAGTGTCTTTTTTGGCTTTCTCAAGGGATTTGCGTGGCAGATTGCGTCCGTGGCGGCCTTTTCGGTCAGCTATTTTGTAGCCGTCAATTTCAACGGCCAGGTGGCAGATTATTTCGGGATCAACCCGCTGGTGGCCATGTTTGGTTTGTTCCTGGCGACGGCTCTCGGGATCTGGATCGGTTATGGTATGGTCCACAAGCAGATCGAACGCTTCCAGTTGAAGTCCTTTGATCGCCAGATTGGGGCGGTGGTTGGGTTGGGTACCGGGATTATTCTCTGCCTGGTGGTCACTTTCTTTGCTGTAATGCTGGGGGAAGAAATGGGACGCAAGGTCGTCAAATCAAAATCCGGCAAGTACATCACGCAGGTCATTCACCGACTCGACGGAATCCTGCCCGAGGAAATTGAAGGAAAAGTCCGACCCTACCTCGAACAACTGGATAGTGAATTGGCGGACGCCCAAACGAGTGTCGAGAACAATCCGGAGCTGGGAGATGACAAATCGCTCGTGGAAACTGCCAAAGATTCCCTCAGTGATCACGAAAAACTGATCCAGGAAATCGAAGCGGCGCTTGCCAAGTAGCGAATCTTGCCATGGGCGTACTTGCGTCCTTTCTCCCTGGTCCCCTGCTCATGGTTCCTCCTCTCCCCGGTCCCTTGCCAAGGTGACTCTTCCCAGGAGCATTTCCCAGGAAGATTTTTACGGTGAGATTCGCGTCCCCTGTTTTTTCAGGGAACCTGCAACCCCCAACCGTGCAGGGAGAAAACGTTGTTTTGCGCAGTCCTGCTTTTTGGTGTCGAGCTCCCAAACGCTCCCCTGTTACAGTTGATGTTGTCAAGCGCTGACAACTGGCTATGATGCAAAAGTCTTGAAAATGGTGATTGGAGGTTCGGTACGGATGATTGGTCGATTGATCGTTCCGGTGGTCGTCGCATCGTCGATGGTTTTGGGTGGGGAGCTGTCTGCGCAGCAGGTTCGAACCGTCGTGCAAAATGGAATAGGTTTTTGCCTGTTTGACTTCCACGATGGCGGCACAGAGAACAACATCCCGCTGATATATTTTCACGGGACCTCTTCGTCCAAAGTGGAACCCCAACTGGTTCTGCAGCAGATCCGTGAAAAGAAACGGACGGTCATTTCTTTTGATCGGCCAGGTTACGGGGACAGTGACCCGGTCAGCTTTCAATCACTCGACGACTATGGTCTCTGGCTGGAGAAAAAACTGTTGCCGACGATTGAGAAGCTGCTTGGTTTTAAACCACAGAAATACGACCTGGTGTCCGTCAGCGGAGGCGCGTTGTATTCATTGAAAACCGCCCAGTTGATGCCTGAGCGGATTCGCAGGGTCTCGGTCCTTTCAGCCGGGCTGTTTGCCCGCCCCGTCGGTGGCGAGGGGCAATACGAAAGAGTCCGGCGGT
Source organism: Planctomycetota bacterium (assembly GCA_036336715.1). Classification (GTDB taxonomy): domain Bacteria; phylum Planctomycetota; class Planctomycetia; order Pirellulales; family Pirellulaceae; genus JABAAE01. The sequence continues at coordinate 9,745 of JAYZFP010000136.1, read as the reverse complement.
TCGCTGCCCGACGGCCACTGATTTCCAATTCAATTGTCCGTTTCGGTAAGCGACACCTGGACTTGATGCAGACTCTCAGTTCGCAGAAATTGTCAGCTCCCGACCGGGAGTTTTCGCAGACTCACGGGCAACTGGGAAAGAGGATTTACGTGGATGCCACGAAGCGGGGCGCGGAGGGGATTGTGCAGGATGCAAGGCTCCAGCTCAACGATGTCAGTTACGCCCGACCGCTCGGGCAAGGAATTGAGGTTCAATTGTGGAACGGGACATGCGATCAGACCATCAGCACTGCGTCCACCCGCCTGCTTGCTGAAAAACTGGGCATTGAAATGAACCTGATTTCCGACGAGGGGCATCTGAGCTGTTTGCCCCCGGCATTCGACCGGTCCGTGCTCGCGTCCGATGCCGAATGACGTTTTTGGAAACAGACGCCGGTTTTGTCCTGTAACCCGTTTTCGATGCTGATTATCCAGCAGAGTGCCTCAGTCCGTGTATTGTCATTCGAATCTCACCGGTTCTTGACCCGGTTTCCGCGGCGACCCTTTTTGGCCGCTGGAGCGGCCAGTTGTTCGTCGAAAAAAAGAACCATCTCCTTTGCCATTTTTTCAAACCATGGATTCTGGTTCCAGCAACCATGTTTTCCGTCCTTGTAGACACGGACGTCGGTCCAGACCCCAGCCGCTTTGAGTTTTTTGCGGCTGGGAGCGTTTCGTTCGGGCTGGTCGAGTTCGCCCGTCATGAACAGGATGGGAGGTGTCTTTTCGCTGATCTGTTCGTAGGCATCTGCCAGCAGGTAGGTCGAGCGGGCCTGGTCAACCGTTTGGCCAATCCAGCGATTGGCATTGGAGCGGCCCCCACTGCGGGATCTTTCGGCAACGCTGCCACTTGCTATTTGCAGCGGCCCGGCCAGGACCACGGCGGCATCGATCGCAGAAGAGACATCCGGGTGATTCTCACCTGCGGGACCGAGCAGTTTGGGGTTTTGGGCCCCGGCCGCCATCAAACCAACCAGGTGACCCCCTGCCGAACCACCAACCGCCCCGATCCGGTTGGGATCGATCCCGAATTTTTCCGCGTTGGCCCTCAGGAATCGTACGGCCGCAAAACAGTCCTCGATACCCGCCGGAAACTTTGCCTCATCCCCGAGCCTGTATTCAATGGCCGCTGCAGCATAGCCCGCTTTGGCAATCGCAATCGCCAGCGGGCGGAATTTTGACTTGTCCCCCTGCAGCCACCCACCACCATGCACCACGAGAATTACCGGGCAATTCTTTTTGCCCCGAGGTATCAGCAGGTCCAGCAGCACCTTGCGGGAACCAAATTTGGCGTAGGGAAGATCGAGTTCGGCTTTCAGCGAATTCGGGATCACCGGGGAGGGCCGGGCACCGTCAGGGTTGAGTGTGTTGCTGTCGATCGGCGGATGGGGAGCCTTTCCTGAGATTTTCATCCGTTGGGCGTAAACACCGTCAAAACAACTGATATAGAGAGTGCGGGCATCCGAATCACCGAAAATGCAGTTGATGGGTTTGGAGGGTGTCACGATCCTGTCCAGCAGCTTGCCCGACGGGCTCCAGATGGTCACCCCGGTTGGTCCGGTGCAGTAGACGTTTTCTGCACGGTCGATTGCCATGCCGTCTGCTCCGCGGCCTTCACTTTCCGGAAGGGTCGCGAATTTTTTTCCCGGGCCAGTTTTTCCTGCCCCCAGCACCTCGTAGCTCCAGATTTCCTTGGGAACAAATGAGGAGACATAAAGAGTTCGGCCATCCGGGGAAAGTGTGATCCCATTGGGAGTACGGATGTTGCTGATTGCAATCGAATGCTGTCCGGTGGGGGAGATGTAATGCACCTGGTTTTGCGGTGTGAAGGTGACGTAGATGCCACCCGCGTTATCCAGTACCAGGTCATTGGGTTTCAGTTTCGGGTCAAGCTTGCTGAAATCAAAGACGGGTTTCTTTTTGCCATTCTGGAAACAGGAAATCGACTGCTGCCCGTTGTCGGAGAGGTAAAGCCGGCCGTGCTGGAAAAAAGTGGCACTGATGCGGCCGATTTCTTTTTGGACGACCTGGAGTTTCCCGGTTTTGGGAACATACCGGTAAAGCACCTGCCCCCGAACATCCGGGATGTAAAGGGCCCAGCGACCGTCCCAGGCTGCCCCATCGGCCAATTGAAACTCCCCCTCGATGGATTTTAACGGGTGCTCCCGGTCGACCGGAGAGTTGTCCGCAAAAACGGGTTGGCATAAGGACAGACAGGCCACCAGGGCGAAAGTGAGGGACAACTTGAATCGGCAAGGCATGGGTGATCCGGATGTTTGGCAGGGGGGAATTCAACTGGCCTGAATTATAAACCGGATGATCCTGGAATTCGATTCGTCTCCCGAGGGGGAGCCCTTTCGTTTAGCGGGCAATTTTCCAGCGAATTGTCCAGCTGTTCGCCGACCGGAACTGTGAACCGTTAAAGGTAGGGTCCAACGTATTGGGCTGCGGTTGAATTTGAGGCGTTTGCAGATGAAAATAAGCGGGTAACCCATTCCTGTTTTTTTGATGCAACCTGCCATGCCCAACCGATTCCTGATCCTCGTTCTGTTGTGTGGATTGTTCCAGTCCCTGACCGCCCAGGACTATTCCCAACCGGTGGAAGCGACCACTTCCCAAACGAATGGATCCGGAGAGATCCAGAAAGCGGTTTCAAAGCAAAAATCGGTCGATTTCTCAAAGGGTCCAAGGCCCAGCTGGATCTGGGTTGGCCGCGGAAGCGGGAATGAATCGTTTCTTTTCAAAAAGGATTTCCAGGCATCCAATCTGAAATCTGCTTGGTTGATCTGTTCCTGTGACAACCTCTGGACGATCCGTCTGAACGGAAAAAAAGTGGCCAGCGGTTCCGAGTGGAAATCACCGACCCGGACGGAAGTCAGCAAGTACCTGAAGCAGGGGGGCAACGAACTTTTACTCGAAGCCGGCAACCAGGGTGGGCAGGCTGGCCTGGTGGCAAAGCTCCGTATGGAATCAGGGGACGGGAAAGTCGTCTGGCTAACCACGGATTCCTCTTGGAGCTATGCGAAGCCCGGAAAGACGCCACGCTGGAAACAGGGGGTCACCGTGGTTGGCAACCTGGGGGATGGTCCTTGGGGAAATGTTTTCCAGGGAGGTGCCCAGTTGACCGGCTCGACGCCGAGGGACGTCTTTAATGTTCGCCCCGGATTCAAGGTCGAAAAACTGTTCACTGTCCCCAAGGGAGAGCTCGGCTCATGGGTCAGCATCTGTTTTGACAACCGGGGACGGTTGTTGGCAAGTGACCAGGGGGGAAAGGGGATTTGCCGAATCACGCCCGCTGCACTCGACGGCAGCAGCGAGACACGGGTTGAAAAACTGGATCTCAAGATCTCTTCGGCACAGGGCATGCTCTACGCGTTTGACAGCCTCTATTTTTCCGTCAACGGCGGACCCGGCAGCGGATTTTACCGAGCTCGGGACACTAACGGGGATGACCAGTTTGACGAACTTGAAAAGCTGAAGGCATTCCAGGGGGGAGGGGAGCACGGACCGCATGCCCTTCGCCTTTCGCCAGATGGGAAATCGATCTATGTCATCGCCGGAAACCACACCAATCCCCCGGCCGACCTGGACTGGAGCCGAATCGATTCCAACTGGAAGGAAGACCTGCTTTTGCCCCGGCAGTGGGATGCCCGGGGACATGCCCGGGGTAAACTGGCGCCGGGTGGGTGGATTGCCAAAACGGACCCCGAGGGAAAGCGGTGGGAGCTGGTGAGTATGGGTTACCGGAATCCCTACGACATGGACTTTAATGCTGACGGCGAACTCTTTGCCTACGATGCGGACATGGAGTGGGATATGGGAACTCCCTGGTATCGACCGACGCGGGTGGTGCATGCCACCAGCGGCAGCGAGTTTGGTTGGCGGAGTGGAACCGGCAAATGGCCCACCCATTTTGCTGACAGCTTGCCACCGGTTTGCGAAATCGGTCCGGGTTCACCCGTGGGCGCGGCTTTTGGCTACGGAGCACGGTTCCCTGCCAGGTACCAGAAAGCGCTTTTTATCTGTGACTGGACTTTTGGCACCATGTACGCGATCCATCTCAAACCGGATGGAGCCAGCTACGTGGGAACCAAGGAAGAATTTGTTTCACGCACGCCCCTGCCACTCACCGATGTGGAAATAGGACCGGACGGAGCAATGTATTTTACCATTGGCGGTCGAGGAACCCAGTCGGAGCTTTACCGGGTTACTTACCGTGGAGATGAAAGCACCGACCCGGCGAAACTGAACGATGAGCCGTTTCGTGAGGAACGGAACCTGCGGCGACTGGTGGAAACGTCGCATGACCAGGGGAGCCGTTTCGATACGCTGGAACTGTTGTCGCTGGTCTCCCACGAAGATCGTTCCATTCGATACGCAGCTCGTGTTGGACTGGAGAGAAAGCCGGTTCCCGAGTGGATTCAGACGGCTGTAAATATCAAGAATCCTACTGGCCGGATCCATGCCATGCTGGCCCTGGCCCGCGCTGGCCGACCGCAAGACGCGCAGGCTTTTGGGCAGGCCATGCGTTCCATCCCGTTCGCCGAACTGACGGAAAACCAAAAGCTGGATTACCTGAGGACTCTTTCGGTGGGTTTCATCCGGCTTGGCGCTCCGGCTGGCAAGCTCAAACAGGAGCTTGCCAGGGCAATTGAGCCCGTCTTTCCATCCAAAAGTGACCGACTGAACCGGGAGCTGGCACGTGTTCTGGTGTACCTTGATTCACCGCAGGTGATCGGCAAGACGCTGGAATTCATGAAGAATCCTCCTGGGCAAAGCCCGGAGGATCTGGCAGAGCTGCTGGCCCGGAATTCGGGGTACGGAAGGACGATTGCCAACATGCTTTCCAATCTTCCTGAAATTCAGAATATTCACTACGCCTTTGTGTTGAGAAACATGAGGTATGGATGGACTCTGGAGCAGCGCAGGGAGTATTTTGCCTGGCTGACAGCTGCCCTGAAAAAGAGTGGAGGTGCCAGTTACCAGGGCTTTATCAATAACATCCGCAAGGAGGCCATGGCCAATCTCTCCGAGGCGGAAAAGAAATCGCTTGCTTCAAATGAAATCGCTCCGCCCATCGAATCTGTGTCTCTTCCCAAGCCGCTTGGTCCCGGGAAGAAGAGAACCCTTGATGCGGCGGTGTCCACGGTTGAGCAGGGGGCCAAGCAAAAAGTGGTTTTTGAAAAAGGGGTTCGCGCCTATGCGGCAGCCAAGTGCATTGTCTGCCATCGATTTGATGGTAATGGCGGCGCGACAGGACCGGACCTGACCAATGTAGCTGGTCGATTCAGTCGGCGGGATCTGCTGGATGCGATCGTCAACCCTGACAAGGTCATCTCGGACCAGTATCGGGCTCACGTTGTGCAGACCGTCGAAGGCAAGCTGGTGACCGGCCGAATTGTGAGTGAAACCGATGACCAGATCGTGGTGGCCACCAACCCCGAGGATGGCAGCCAGACGGTGACCATCGCCAAGGAGGATATCGAAGGGCAAAAGCCGTCGCCCAAATCACTGATGCCTGCCGGTTTGCTCGACGAATTGAATGATGAGGAGTTGAGTGCCCTGGTGAAGTATCTGATGTCCCGTGGAAACCGGGATTCAGGAGATTTCAGGTAATCAAAGTAACGGCCGGGGCCGCTGACCGGAAGAACTTGCCCGCCCTGAATCAGCAATCAGATGCTGCCGGAGCGACGGGACAATTTGTTCTGTGGAAGCTGAATTATGAAACGGGGTTGGCTTGAATCTGCCAACCCCGTTTTTTTCTGGGCCAGTCGTGGTTTTTCTGGACCAGTCGTTACAAGACGAACGGGGAACGCCTGTTGGTCCGTTGTTGGGGAAGGCAAGGACTGGCCATTTCCATCTGGGGAAAGCTGCAGGCCCTTACCAGGGAAATCCCGGGAAATTTCCGGTTTCTTTTGAAACGGGGGCAACTGTTTTCCGTTGAAAGTTTGTTCCTGCGATCGCTGTCGAAGCCTTCTCGTAAAAAAAAGGAAAAACGGGAATAGTCGATAACGATCCCGCATCAGGACTTTAACTTCTATTGTTGGCCAATCTGGTGCATATGGCCCGAGTTTGTCTCCCGACGCATGGGCGGGGGGTTCCTTGTTTCGAGGGTAATCATATGCGCTTTTTGAATCGCTCTACTGCCTGCATGCTTGCCGTGGGCACGTTGTTTTTATCTTGGGTCGGTTGCGGTCGCGGACCGAACGATGTTGTTTCCGGTCTCAAGGAGGGAGATGTCTCGCAACGGTTTGCCAAGTCAATGCAGCTTCCATCGGGTCGACCGGCTGCGGTTGCCGAGAACTCAGGGCCGTGGGATGTCCCAGCTCTCGACCCGGGGCGGGAGGAGTACCGAAACCTCCCGGAGAACCGGTATTTTGAGGTATTGAATCACCCGCAATCGACTTTTTCGATTGATGTGGATACGGCTTCCTACAGCAATGTAAGAAGGATCCTGAAGGAGAACCGGCTGCCCGAGCCGGGGGCTGTCCGCATTGAGGAAATGCTGAACTATTTTTCCTACGACTACCCGCAGCCCACAGGTGCCCACCCTTTTTCCGTTCTGGCCGATGTTGCCGTTTGTCCCTGGAATCAGAAACACCAGCTGGTCAGGGTGGCTCTCAAGGGAAAGGAAATCAAACCGGAAACGCGTCACCCGGCCAACCTTGTGTTTCTGCTCGATGTTTCGGGATCGATGGGGGCTCCCAACAAGCTGCCATTGGTAAAAACGGCCATGAAAATGCTGGTGAACCAGCTCGATCACCGGGATTCCATTTCGATCGTGGTGTACGCGGGTTCCAGTGGGTTGGTGTTGCCACCTACCAGTGCCGGTGAAAAATCCACCATCCTGGATGCGCTGACGAGGCTCCAGTCAGGCGGCTCCACCAATGGAGGTCAGGGAATCCAGTTGGCCTACCGGACAGCCGAAGAAAGTTATATCGAGGGGGGCATCAACCGGGTGGTTCTCTGTACCGATGGGGATTTCAATGTGGGTTTGCGGTCGCGGAAAGAGCTGGAAAACCTGATCCAGGAAAAGGCCCGCTCCAATGTTTTTCTTTCGGTTCTCGGGTTTGGCACCGGAAATCTCAAGGATGCCAGCATGGAAGCCCTCGCGGACAGGGGCAACGGTAATTTTGGATACATCGATTCGCTGCTCGAGGCACAGAAAATCCTGGTGGACCAAGTTAGCGGGACGCTGGTGACGATTGCCAAAGATGTCAAGATCCAGGTGGATTTCAACCCGGCCCGTATCCAGTCCTATCGCCTGCTTGGTTATGAGAACCGGGTGTTGGACCGCGAGGACTTTGAGGATGATTCACGGGATGCCGGTGAAATCGGCGCAGGGCACAGCGTGACAGCTCTTTACGAGGTAAGGCCCCGGGATTTTGGGTTACCCGTATCCTCAATCCGGAATGCAGAATTTCCCGGGATCGGGCAGCAAGGTGATATCGCGTCTGACCAGCTTTTGAACGTGGCGGTTCGCTACAAGCATCCAGAAGATGCCCGAAGTCTTGAGATGGGGGTTGCCCTTCGGCATTCCCCGGGTACACGGCTGCTGCAGCCGTCAGCGGAATTCCGATTCGCAGCGGCGGTTGCCGCTTATGGAATGCTGTTGAAACGTTCAGATTACGCTGGTGATGCCACGATGAACTGGGTGGTCAATACGGCATTGGAGAACAAGGGGGAAGACGCCAGGGGGTTTCGCTCGGAGTTCATCGAATTGGCAAAACGGGCCAGGGCCCTGATGGACTAGCGGTTGGGGCGGCTGCATGTCAAGCGAATAGGTGATTTGTCAGTTTTCAAAGGGTGACTTGTCCCGAGAGGAAAGGGCCTCGATCAGGAAGGATCGAAGGTCCTCTTTTTCGTTGGGGGACAGGTGGAGAGGGTAGATTTCTTCATCCTGCTGCTCGTTGCCGTCACCTCCCCTGTCGTAATGTTCGATCACTTCCTCAAGGGTCTTCAGGCTTCCATCATGCATGTACGGCGCTGTGCGGGAGACTTCCCGCAGGGAAGGCGTTTTGAATGAGCGATGATCGCCAAGCAGTCCGGTGACCCCTGCACGACCTTTGTCGACGGGGGCTCCTGCCCGCAGCGGAACTCCTATGTTGTGAAACCCACCATCTGAAAAATAGGTGCCGCTGTGGCAGGCGCTGCAGTTGGCCTTGTTGAAAAAGAGATGCATGCCCCGTTGCGCCGCCGCGGAAAGGGCTTCGTTTTTGCCGGCCTGAAATTGGTCATAGGGTGTATTTCCAACCAGCAGTGTCCGTTGAAATGCGGCCAACGCCCTCGAGATATTCAGCGCGGTCAGGCCATCCTCAAAGGCCCTCTAAAAGCGACCGTTGTATTCCGGGATCCCACCCACTTTTTTGACCAGGAATTCTTTGCTTGGGTTGCCCATCTCGATCGGGTTGAGAAGTGGCCCCAGGGACTGCTCTTCGAAGTCCTCGGCTCTCCCGTCCCAGAAAAACATCCTTTGGTGGGCGGTGTTGATTAATGAGGGGGAATTCCGATCTCCCGTTCTGCCGCCGATACCCACCGCGACGGTTTTTCCGTCGGTCCAGCCGAGTCCGGGATTGTGGCAGCCGGCGCAGGAGATGCTGTCGTCAATGGACAATCGCTTGTCGAAGAAAAGCTGCTTGCCGAGTTTGACCTTCGCTTCTGTCAGAGGGTTGTTACTGGGAATGGGGACCGATTTGAGGCCAAGTGGGACCTGCAGGGTGATCGCGCGATCGGCCGCCAGTTCGGCTTCTTTTTCCTGGACTTTTTGTTCCGCCCTTTCAAATCGCTGATCGCTCCTGCTGATTTTGCTGGATAGCGTGGAAAACACGACGATTGAAAGGACGAGCCCCATCATCAGGGTGATGCTCATCGCGGTGATGGCAGGGTTTTTTGCTGCCTGGCGGTACAGCTTTTCCCAGGTGGAAATGGGTCGGGCGAGCACCGGTTCCTCGTGGAGAAATCGTCTCAGGTCCTTCGCCAGGTCCATCGCCGTCAGGTACCGTTGCCGGGGATTCTTTTGGAGGCATTTGAGGCAGATGGTCTCCAGGTCTTGCGGGATCGAGGGGTTGGATTTCCGGGGTGGGATCGGTTCCCGGGACCGGATTTTTTCCAGGGTTTCCAGCAGGGTTGAACCGGTAAACGGGGGTGAGCCCGTCAACAGGTCGTACAGGATGGCACCCAGCGAATAAATGTCTGAAGCGGGCCCGATTCGATTGACGTCACCACGAGCCTGCTCGGGAGACATTTAGTGGGGGGTGCCGACAATTTCTCCCACCTGGGTTTTGGACTGGTCGATATCAATTCGTTTGGAAAGTCCGAAATCGGAAACCTTCAGTTCTCCGCTGCGGGTCAACAGAATGTTGGCGGGCTTGAGATCGCGGTGGACAATTTTACGCTCGTGTGCGTAATCAATGGCACGGGCAATGATTTCGATCCACTCTGCTGACTGCTGAAAGTCGATTTTCACCGAGTCGCCAGGGGTTTCGGAGCGGCGTTCCTGCAGGTGGTCTTCCAGTGACCCCCCTTCGATCAGTTCCAGGGAAAAAAATGGCTGGCCCCCCGATTCCACGTAATCATAGAGCTGGGCGATATTGGCATGCTGGAGTTTTGCAACCGATTCAGCTTCGGCCCGAAATCTTTCCCGGTATTCCGGTCCCCGGTTGTCCAGCAGGGTTTTGATTGCGACTTCCTGACCAACGCTCAATTGCGTG
>JAYZFP010000135.1:0-20449 GCA_036336715.1 Planctomycetota bacterium | reverse complement strand
CTGCGGATTTCTCCAAGATTGGTCAGGACGAGAACGCCGCCTGGTGTCCATCCCGCCGTGCGAATCGTCTGTTGGTCGAAGGATATTTCCTGGAGCAGCTGCTGGAGGTTAAAGTCCCAGATGCGTACCCGGTCGGGGTAGAGGCGAGTCAGGATTTTTTGCCCATCCGGGTGAAGGTCCAACTGGGTCCCTTTGAGCAGTTGCGAATCCTCGCTGTTGCCATAGCGGAACGACGGAACCTTGCCCTCGACAGCCAGGGAATTTTGCTGCAGGCTGCGGTCTTCCGAAAGGCTGCGAATTTCGATCTCCGCAGCGAAATTCAGGCAAATCATGCGATCCTCCGCCAGGCCAATTTCCGCGAAACGGTGGGAACTGCCTTCGAACTGGCTGGGGACTGTCTGCCGCATTTTATGTTGGTTCAGGTCCAACAGGAAAAGGTCTCCCTGCAGGTTCAGAACGGCCAGTTGGCCGGGATCGACGAATTCCACGTCCACGATATGGCCAAACGAACCGACGATCCGGTCATCAGGGGTGGCGAACGCTTCACCGACCCACCAGGTATGGACCAGTTGCTCCCGGCCTGCGGTCGCCATCAGAAAATGTCGGCCCAGCGGTTCCCAGGTTCCCGTCCAGTGGTGAGGTGGTTGGGTATGAAGATGGGAAATGTTGTGGACCTGTTTTTCCTTGTCGTCAAAGAAGAGAAGGTCATTTGCGTGAATCTGCAGGCTGCGAGCAGAGACCAGTGGGCGGCGGTGGTGTGGGAAAAATCGCCAGAGGGGAATCAGGCCAGGAGACTCTGTTTGAACTTGCATCTTCTGCCTGAGGGTTCCTTTTTCCACCGGGGCCCCTTTTTCAGACGAAAAAGGAAGGTTGAAAGATCCCGCTTGGCTGAGAACAACGGTTTCCTGCTTTACTGGATTTACCCTGAGATCGTGTATCATTCCAAATTCGTCAGGCCGTTGGATCGTCAATTGCTGAACCAGGCGGGAATCGGCGATTTGCCACAATTGAAAAAGCTGGAAGGTGGCGATTGCAAGATAATCTCCCTGCAGGTAGATCCTTTGAGTGTCAAAATCGGACAGGGCGGGATGGACCTGCCAGGTTTTGGTGATTTCCATCGAACGGGTATCGATCAGGAGAGCATCATGACCCGGTTGGGGTCTTTTGGTGTTCGTCCCCACGACCGCCAATTTTTTCCCATCTGCAGAAAGTGCCATCGAGCCATATTGAACTGGCAGGGGAACCCGGAGCGTTTCCAATGTCGCAGTTTCGACTCGAACGATGGCATCCGCCTTGAGGAGGTAGATCCAATGCCCCCCCGGGTCCGCCTGGATTGCCATGGCACCCTCGACCCTCAGCAGCGGCTGGGGAAGTGTATCCAGCCGGTTTTTCCAGATCCCCCATTCCAAGCGGACTGGAGTGCTCTCCGGCCGTGCCCTGAGGTAATATTCAAGGGTTCGATCGACATCGGCATTTTCCCAGCTGTCCTGCATCAGCTGGGAAATCAGCAGTCGGTTGGATTCGCGGGTTTTGGATTGTTCGATCAACAGCTTTTGATTTTCCCGGGCCAGTGATGCTTCGGCAGCCTGGACTTTGTCCACCTCGATTTTCAGGGCACGGCTCGAGGCTTCGGCCTTTTCTTTTTCGCTCACCGACTGAAAGTACATGACCAGTGTCGTGATCATGCCCACGACGATGGCCAGCAGAATCCCCGCCACGCCAAGGTAGGCGGGACGGTTTTTGCGAAACGATTTCTGCAGGTGATAGCCGAGACTGGGGGGGCGGGCTTCGATGGAATCTCCCTGCTGAAACCGGCGGATTTCGTCAGCCAGTGCCTCGGCGGACTGGTAACGGCGGTCGGGTTCCTTGGCGATTGCCCGCATCACGATCCAGTCGAGGTCCCGCCGCAACTTGATCAGGTAATCGCTTTTTTCGTCATCCTGAATGGAGCCCGGTGCCTTTCCGTCGGAGACGATACGGCTGGGCAAACGGGGATCGGTTTCGCGGATTTCCTTGAGGATCTGCTCCAACGACATCCGGGCCCATGCTTTTTTGTTGACTGCGCTGGTGCCTGTCAGGATCCGGTAAAGAATCAGACCGAGCGAGTACACGTCTGTTCGGGTGTCGGCAGATCCCTGGTGGGTGCCGGCAGCCTGTTCCGGGCTCATGTATTCCAATGTTCCCAGGATTTGTCCTTCCTGCGTCAGGAGGGTCCGTCCGGCATAGCGTTGTTCGGGCATCAGGGATTTGGCGAGGCCAAAGTCAATGATTTTGGGGAGGGGTTTTCCGTCGGAGAGGGTGACCAGGATGTTGTTAGGTTTCAGGTCCCGGTGCAGAACACCCTGCCGGTGCGCGTGATGAACGGCCAGGCAGACCGAGCGAAACAGTTCCAGTTTTTCTTCCAGCGAAAGCGGGTGCTGATCGAGAAAGGTGGTGATCGGAACGCCGTCAATCAACTCCATGGTGTAATAGGGTTTGCGATCCTCGGTAACCCCCGCATCGAAGATTTTTGCAATTGACGGATGAGCCATCAGGGCCATTGACTGCCACTCGGATTCAAACCGGGCCAGCACCTCGCGGGTGGACTGACAGGTGATTACCTTGACCGCAACGGTGCGACGGACGGGATGAAGCTGCTGGGCGCGGTAAACCGCTCCCATTCCCCCCCGTCCGAGCAACTTGAGAATCCTGTAGCCCGAAACAACGGGAGCGGAATCCTGGCCCTCCGGTTGAGGGGGGTCCCTGGAGGATTGTCCAGGAAGGAGGGCGGTGTCCGGATGAAGGTTCAGAGTCTGGTCGGTACTCTCAAATACCTCGTTGACCTGCTGCGCGAATTCTGGAAAACGTTCGAGGTAATCATTTCGGGCGACCGGCAACCCGGACTTTTGGCGAGATTCGATTTCAATCCCCATCAGTTCCCGCAGAAGTTCGCTGTCGTTTGAATTGTCAGACGGGTCGAAAAAATCCTCAACCCGGCAACGGTCGTTGGATTTGAGTGCCGCTTCAAATTGATCGCAAACCAGGTCCAGCTTTCGAAGACGTTCGCGATCATTGGGCGACTGGTCGGCGGATGGCATTTTGTCTCCCTCGTGCGAGCAGGGGGCAGGAAGTTTCGTTGGACAGTCGATCCAGGTGATTATTCCAATTCGCTTAGTACGCTTCGGATTCGATTGAGTTTTCTCTCAATGGTCCGGGTGGTCAGTTGGTAGTGTTCTGCCAGTTCGGTGACGGTCTGACCGGCAATGCGTCTCTGGAGCAGGTCGGACAGCATGTGCTGCGGGTCCTCCTGGTCCAGTTGAACGAGAATGGAATTCAACAGGTCACTGGCGTCGACGGCTTCCTCGGAATAGGATCGGCTGGCTTGCAGTTGATCCACCGGGTCGGGGCCGTCCGTTGTTGTCGCCTGTCGTTTCATGTCGCCACCCCTCTTCAAACGGGTTTCCCGGCGAATGTGATCGATTGCCTTGTTGCGGGTCAGGTTGAGCAGGATCCCCCAGAATTCTCCGCGGTTTTTAACGGCTTCCAATTCGCCATTGATGATTTGCTGGCAAACCTGATTGAACACACTTTGAGCAATGAACTCCGGATCGACCAGTGCTTTCCTGTATTGGCAGCGGCGACCGGCCAACCGAACCATCGATTCCCAGTATCTTTGCCAGAGGTTCGCCAGTGCGGCTTCCGGTTCGGACCTTGCAGAATCGAGCAGTGAGGTCACGCTCCCCCGGGTCAGCTGTTTTTCCGGTTCCGGACCTGGTTTGAGCGAATCGCTCATGGAGCCTCTTTTTAAACGAATGACGGAGTGACGGCTGGTTTAACAGAGTATACCCAATTGACTGCAGAACCGGGTCTGGCAGTGAAAAATTCAGCGTGAGGAATTTTCCTGGTCCCCGGTTTGTGGTTCCGGGAAATTGTATTCAAGCCCACCTCGACCGCACGTGGGTGGGAGTTTTCGCAAGATTCGTTGTTAAAGCCCAGTATCGGTTGCGGTTTTCCAGAGGTCCGGCAAGATGCTGGGCAATCAGCCCTGCAAGGGGTCAGGCGTTCGTTTTTTTGTTCGTCTTCCACGAGCGCCAACAGGCCACCCGGTAATGCGGACCGGGTGGCCAATTTTTTTTGAACTGCCGGTTGATTTCCCCCGGTTCCAAGATGGATTCGTTTTTACGGAGCCTCTGTCTCAATTCAAAAAACAACGTCTCTATTGCCTGGTTTTGAATCGCCCCTGAGGGGGATACCTCTTGGCGAGACTTCGCTGGGCTTCAGGTTGACTGGGCTTCAGGTTGACTGGGCTTCAGGTTGACTGGGAATCAAGGATTTCGTTCGGCTCGAAAATGTGTCCCCATTGATCAAACTGGGTGAATGCGGAAACTTAAGATAGGGAGATTTGGGCAAGGTTCCCATGGGTAGTTACCCATGACTTGATTCCAATCGAAATAATACTTGATCGCTGAGGTAAACCAGGTGGCAGAAAAAATTTGTGATTTCGAACTTCACCACGTTAACAACACATATGATCGGCAGGGAGACAAATTGCTGGTCCACGTTAACTGGAAAACGGTCTCCGAGATTGAAGTCTACGGGGCCGTCTTCGGGACGTTAATCGTCGAACATGACATGAAGCAGCCCAATGCAGAAAAGGGGAATTGTCGTTGGCAGGGTGAAGCTTTCCTCCCGGACGGTAGCCGGGCGATGGGTTGGCAGGAAGGGACTTGGGAAACCACTGCTGACCATGTCTGGAAGCTGACGATGGAAGGTTGGGACAGTTTGTCGGGAAACCTGAGAACGGAAAGTGAAATGAAATTGGAGACGCTCGTCTGGAAAGGAACCTGTTTCCGGGCAGGGTAATCAACTCTGGAGGGCTTGAGAGCGGATGATCCGCACCAGTTTCCCAATGTGCCGCGTGCCATTTTTTAAGTGCGTCCGCTGCGATCGTTCTGAACGACCGGGCGATAGTTCACTCCGGGGCGCATCTTCCAGAGGATTGGAGTCTTTTTAGAATTATTCTTTGAAAACTAGGTTTGGGCGGGCTGGGGAGACGTTTTACCAACCGCATGTCCCCGGCTCACCCTTCCAGGGGCCAACAATTTCGTCGGTCACCCAACCTCCGTAGAACCCCCCCTCCTGGGGCCGGACCCATTCGTCGTCGAGCAGGCAAATCACCTTGGCCGGGTAAAAGGAGAGGTATCCTGCAAGGGACTGAAAACGGTCACTGGGCTGGGGATAGCTCCAGCCTGCCTGGCGAACCGTTCGACCGGGAACTTCGACCGTCCAGTAATTTGCCTGACCTTTCCACTCGCAAAAGGAATGTCCGGCAGCCGGTTGAAGGTAATCCATCCGGATATCTTCGGGCGGTATGTACACCGTTGGAGGGCTGGCGGTTTCCAACACCCTGATGGCAGCTTTGCTTGAGGCAATCACGGTGTCCAGCAATTTGACCGTCACCTGGCGGGGGATCGGTTCGCAGATTGGAGGGCGCGGATAATCCCAGACCGATTCCTGCCCCGCTGCCGTGGGGCTGGCAAAGTCGGGCCTCGATTGTCCCCGGTGATTCCACATGGCTGAATTGACTTTTTACGGTTTGGCCAGCTAATCCCGGCCTGAGGGATAGGTTGGCCGGGATACCTGGCAGTTTTTTTGCAGCTTGGGATCTCTTGCGGGTTTACCCGTCTCCCCGAAGTAGAGACAACAGGCGAAATTGTATCCTTTTCTGCTGGCGTTTCCCCGGGGAGCTGGTTGAACCGGGAACGCGGTTGACGGTTAGCCGACTGGCGAATTGCCGGTGCCGCCCGTGAAAGGCACTGGTTTGGCAGGATGGAAACGGCGTGACTTCAGGCCATTTACAGGAAAAAAAGCAATGGACTTTCATTTTACGGACCTGGCACGTTTGCTGGCGGCTGCGACTGAAATGGCCCCGCAGGGAAAAAAACTGCTTTTGGTCAAGGATCATGGCGTCTACCTGATGGTGGAGGGTTGCGGAAAGTCCGCAGTTTACGCGGAGGGACATCATCCCGATCGGGACGACTGGTGGGTGGAGATGGATGACCTCGTTGCGGTGGCCGTCGATTGTCGCTTCATTGCTGAAAAATACGAATTTCTGATGGCGTGCCAGGATCAATTGGTGATTGAGGCTACCGTGGATGAGTCGGAGGAAGTGACGCTCCGCTTTGTGGTCGAGGGTGTGGGTGAACTGGGCCTGGTCTGAACCGCCAGCCACGGACGGGTGCAAGAAAAAAAATGGGGGCCCGCCATTCAATTCCCGGGCGACCGTTTTCGGGCTTTCGCAACCTTCCTGAAGTTGGAGTCGGGACAAAAAAAGCCGCTGGATGTGGAGTCCAGCGGCCGCGAGAAATCAATAGCCAGGAACGGATGAGCAATCCTGACCAAGGAACGAACCGAAATGGACTCCCTGTTGATAACAGCCGAAATGTCCACGTTGGGCAGGAACGTCTACGGAAAACCAGGAACCGGGACCCTGGCAGCGTGCACTCGGCCGCAAGAGAACGGTGATCCGGAAGGGGCTGTGTCGAGGAATCATCCACCCGGGCAGCTTTCCCCGGGTGGCAAAAAGCCGGGAGCTTGAAAACGGAATGTTTCCAAGCTCCATTGCTCTTCAGATTCGTGGCAGTTGAGATTGATGCCGTTTCAGATGAACGGGCCTTCCAATTTAAGTTGCCTCAGATTCCAACCAGTAACCCAGAAGCGGGGCCGCCTGCCAACCTGCTCATCGTCCGCTGATGCTGCTGGACATCCGACTGGCACGCATGTAGAGGTCATCCATTCCACGTCTCAAAACCCAGGCCCTGTCGGTCATGCTGTTGGTTTGCCTGGCATCTTCGATGGTTCTCGTCAATCGAGTCATGGAGTGATCGTCCATGTTTTCAACGCCCATCTTCTGGATCTTCATCATGGCCTCCATGTAAATGTCGCAGCAGCGCCCATGATGGCCGGAGTTGAAAATGGGGACACCTCGATCGATCGCACCACTCAAGGTGGTCATCACCTGTCGACGCGACATTTTCTGTGGCAGCAAAACCTGGTCGATGACGTGGATCAGGCCGTTGGAAGTTTCCAGGTTTTTCGCCACAACCCGGGATTCGTTAATTCGCAGTCCCTCGGCGGAAAAACCGACTTCGATCGATGATCCGAGCAGTGTGCCCGCCCGCCCGGCCTGGACTGCCGTATCGTCATAAACGCGGCCGCTCACAACGTGGTACTTGAGAATGTCGATCAGCTGCTTTTTGTTTTCAGGTTTGAGCAGGTTCTCAACCGTGCCCTTGGGCAATTTGGCAAAGGCTTCGTTGGTGGGCGCAAAAACGGTGAACGGTCCGGGCCCCTCAAGGACTTCCCGCAACCCGGCCGCGTCAACTGCCGCCAACAGGGTTGAAAAATTCCCGGCACCGCTGGCAGTGGCGACGAGATTGGATTGGGCTGGAAGCAGCACGGAATCGATCACGTGGATCACCCCGTTGGAACAGGCGATGTCCGTGATGACCAAGGTCGATTCATTGACCCGCGGAGATTTTCCGCCCAGGTCGAGTTTCAAACGTTGTCCGTTGACTGTTTTGGCGCTCGTGAGCGGGTAGGCATCCCGGGCAGAGATTTTTCCCGCCAGCACGTGGTAGGTCAGTACATCGGTCAACGCCGATTTGTTTTCGGGTTTGAGCAGTGTTTGAACGACCTGGGGATCCAGTTTGGCAAACGCCTCGTCCGTTGGGGCAAATACGGTGAATTTGTCATGCCCACTCAATGTCTTGACCAGGCCGGCCGCTTTGACGGCAGCCACCAGAGTTTTGAATTTTCCAGCGGAAACGGCTGTTTCAACAATCGTTTTTTGCTGGGCATTCAGGCCCAATGAAAAAAAGCTGCAGATCGTTACAACGGACAAAAGAGTCCATCGGGAAAGTGGTCGGTTCATGTTGGCCCTGCTGAGTTGGGTGTCAGAAAAAGTCTGTTCCCAAGACATTACGACCAATTACGGCGGTTGGATTCAGGATCCCGTGCGAATTTCGGGCGTTCACCCGGTCCCATCCCGTTTTCCGGGTAATTGTTTTGCGGGGGCGTTTACCGGGCGGGACCAGCGGAAGTTCGAGGTTGTGGATTGGAAGGTTGGCAGCCTGGCGAGGCGATGGGTCGGTTGACGGGTTCAGGCGGAACAGGTTCCTTGCCATGAAAAACCCCGTGGAAGGAAAGTTTCCACGGGGTCATGTGCTTCGCAGCGGGGAGGCGGGAATTTTCCTCGGTTCCCGGTTTTTGACTGAAATGGTCTGTTTTAACTGGTTACTCGGGCCAGTCGTTAATTTCACCACCGGCAATGGTCAACCATTTCTTCAGGGAATCTGCGGTGATCTTGTTGGATAAGAACATCACCGATCCATCGGCCAGCAAAAAGTTGGTCCCATCCCGGTAAAATCCAAACAGGGGAGCAACGCTCATGACATTGATATTCTTGATTGGCAGGACATTGGGCTTTGTCCAGGGTACGGCCATCTTGTCCGATGCCTCGACCAACAACACCGTATTGCTGGTTCCGTCGAGGAAATTCCGCATGCGGTTCCCTTTGAAAGGGCTGTCCCTGCCATCTTCCCGGGGCGCAATAAAGGCCGCACCTTCACCACCGACTGCACGGTAGGAAGTCATTCCCGGGGGAGCGTTGCTCTGGGGGGACCGGTAGATTTCGGGCATCTTTTCCAGCAGCTTGAGATTGTGTTCGCTGTCCCACGGTTCATCGAGGTGGAATTGCTCGTACAGGGCGTTCTGTTCAACGAAAGGCAGGATGTGGACCCGCCAGCTCAACAGGGGTTTACCCGCTTCGTTTGTCGAGTAGGCAGCCGGAAAACCACGGTAGACGTCATGGTAGTTATGCAGCGCCAAACCCTGCATTTTCAGGTTGTTGGCCGATTGGGTTCTGCGGGCTGCGACCCGGGCCGACTGAACGGCCGGTAGCAGCAAAGCCACACCAACCGGCGTTGTCGCCACCAGGTTGGGGGTGGGGACCGTCTGATGCCACACCATCTCCAACCCCTTGCCGCTGCGACGCAGCATCGCCCGGCTGGATCCCAGGTGTCGGTAGATGCTGCGGGCGGAGGGGAGCCTGATGTTTGACAGCACCCCTGCCGGGTTGCCCGGGCCGACGTTGCCACCCAATTCGTCAGCCATCATGCTGCCAAAGGATTTCATCATCTGGGCATAGGAGTACATCATTCCGAATTGCTGCTTTTCGTCGATGTAGGCGAACGCCAGCAGGTCCCCGTCGTCTTCCGGTTGGTTAATCAGTTTCTCAATCGCCAGATAGGAATCCCGGGGATTCGGTGAAAGATAGGGGTTCAACACCCCCGGAAAAAGACTGATCAGCAAGCGGTTGTCGGCGACGCTCCAGGAGGGCTCCATTGGGAGCGGAACTCCATCGAAGGAACCGGCAAAGGTGTAGACCGTATGGTCGCCAATGCGAGCTTTTTTCAGGGCGCTGCCCTGGCCCCTCGACATTTCCCCGATCGAATCCATCAGTTTGTCGTGGGCTGCGCGGAAGGTTTCCGGTTTTTTCAACTCGATACTCAGCACCAATCCGGTAAACATGCCGTCCCCCATTCCGTTAAAGAGAGTCAGCGTGGGGCCCATCTGGCCGATCAGGTCGTTTTCAAGGTCGACTTCGAATTCTCCCTGGAACGCGGCGAACAGGGAGTCCATCATTTCCTTTTGCCCGGTTTCAAATTCCAGGCTGAATTCACGAATCAACTGAATGATTTTGGCAGAGTCGACGGCCATGGAAGTCGCAAACAGGGCATCTTCGGGAATGCGGTTCATCTGGATCGGGTTGAGCGGTCGACTGTCCAGCAACGACAGCAATCCTCTGGGTTTGCTGGTTACGTTCATCGACATGCGGGTCATCAGGCCGGTGTCGTCGAATCCGGTGATCGCATCCACCGTCGTCACGGCGTCCAGCCCGAGGCCTCGGAAGACGGTCGGTACCTGGGGACCCAGGTTGACCGCCAGTTGATCCAGCATGCTGCGGGCATTGACGTAACCGATGGAGGTGGGGTGAGGGACATGGGAATCCCGGTAAATCCGGGTCAGCCACTCTGGGGGCTGGTCCTTTTCCAGCCGCTTCAGCATGCCATTGATGCTTTCTTTTCCAAAACCGGCCAACAGGTAATCGTCAGCCAGGCCGACCAGCAGTGGGCCGCCGGGTAACATTTCATTGGTCTGGATGGCCAGAAACGGCTTTCCGGAAACCTGTACCGGTTGGGCCTGGACCCCTCCCTGCAACAGAAGGCGGCTGAAGGATGCCATCAATCGCGCGTCCTTGCCAATGTCCATCGCCATTCCACCTTCGATAGCGGAAATACCGGACTCCGGATCCAGTTTCAGTTTCTCAACGAAAAGCAGACCCGATCGGTTTTCAAGAATTTCCAGCAGCCTGTCAAAAAGATCCTTTCCCAGTTCCTGGTTTGCAAGCGACTCCTGCGCGACTCCCATTTTCACCATGTTGCCTGCGGCGGTCCGCAATTGCTGAAGAAAGACCTGTACCTCGGGCTCCTTCAGCAGCTGTTTTGTGGCGTTGCCTTCGGCGACTTCACCCTGTGTGGGATGCCAGGCGTAAAGAAACTGGCACGATTCGGGAGCCAATTTCAAAATGGCGGGAGATTGAATCCCGGCTGGATCCTGTTTGGCTTTTTCCTGGGCCTGGGCCTGGTTCCAGTCTCCGCAGGCAGCAAGGGTAAGAGCAAACGAAAAACAGGCGATTGTCGAACACCTGGTTGACCCGCAAGTGGTCCATTTCTTCAGAAACATGGGCGGACTCCGGGAAAGGAATGGGAAAAGGGCCCTGTTGCAGGAATTCTCTACCGGCAGTTTAAACCAATGCGAAGGAGAAATCCCGTTGGTTCCATCGAACGAATTGAAGGGGATTCGGTATCTTTGCGGAATTACAGCTTTTTTTTTCAAGGAATCCCGGATGTTTTCTGTTTCCTGCCGAAGTGAGGCATTCTCTCAAGGGTCGGCTTTGGATCCTGCCTGCGGATTTCCGTTTTGCATCAGGGCCTCGGCGCGGACATTCCTGATCTCCCGCAGCATTTCATTCATGCTCTGGTAACGTTCGTTGGGCTGCTTGGCGAATGCCTTGGAGCAGATCTGGTCCAGCCTGGTGGGGAAGGATGGGTGGCGAGCCACGCTGCTGGCGGGCGGGGGGTCATACTTCATGATTTTTTCGAACGTCTCGTTGATATTCCTTCCCCGGAAAGGTTCGCGAAGTGCCAGTAATTCGTACAGCACCACGCCCATGCTGAAAATGTCGCTCCGCTCATCCACATACATGTTGCGGATCTGTTCGGGTGACATGTAAAGCGGCGTACCGGGCCGTTTACCTGAGACTGTCAGTCGCTGGTACATCTGGCTCTGTGGACTGAAATCTTCCGCGAACGCTTCATTGGGCATGCCCCAGACCTTGGCGATTCCCCAGTCCATCACGTAAACCGCGCCATACATTCCGACCAGGATGTTTTCCGGTTTCAGGTCGCGGTGAATCACCCCGTGGGCGTGCGCGTAGGCCACTGCATTCCCGGCCTGGATCAGGATGTCGAGCAGTGTATCGAGGTGGAACTGGTCAATGGCATCTTTGTCGTTCCGGGCAATCCGGGAGAGGATGCGAAACAGGTCCTGTCCCTCGATCTTCTTCATCGCAAAATACAGGTAGCCCTCGTGGTCCCGCCCCAGTTCATACACGGGTACCGTGTTGGGGTGCCCCAGCTGGGCCGTGATCCTCGCCTCACGCAGGAGCCGCCGTCTCTCTCCCGCATCCTCCCGCGCATCGGCCTTGACCCGTTTGATGGCCACGTTGCGACCGAGGCAATGGTCCCGGTAGGCCATCAGCTCACCACTTCCGCCCCCAATCATATTACCGATCCGGGAATATTTGCTAAAATCGTTAACGAAATCGGCTGGCAGTTCAGCGTCCGTGGCAGAGAGGAAGATGCTCGGGTAATTGTCTTTTTTTGAATCCAAGGCTGGCTCCTGCAATGCCCCTGGAAAAGGGGGCAACACGACAAGATTACTATCGATCCACCTTATTCATACCGAATCGGCGGAAAACCGTACAGATTTTATTTTCCAGCATTGATACCCGGCAGCATAGCATCCCCTTGAATTCCAAGTTCCAGCAACCTCGCGTCCGCCAGCAGAACCAGAGTTTCCTGGTCCTGAACAATATCGCCAAGGATTCGAATTTCGGGTTTCTTCTTCGCACCGCCAATGCATTCGGGGCGGTTCCGATCGTCGTTGGACGAAAAAGGTACTCCCGTGGAGGGGCGGCGGCCGGGACCAGCCGAACCCCGGTTTTCCACTTTCTAACCCTCGATGAAGCGGTCGATTTCGTCAAAAAGCATGATGCCCGGATCCTGGGAATTGAAATCATGCCCCAGGCCAGGCCCGTCCACCAGCAGCCTTTCGTGGGGCCCACAGCTTTTGTCGTGGGAAATGAAGGGGAGGGTTTGAACGATCGGCAAAAGGCGATTTGCGACGAATTCGTCTACATTCCCCAGTACGGAAACGCCGTTTCGCTGAACATCAACCTGGCAACCGGAATCGTGCTCCATCATTTTGCCCTGTGGGCCAACTACGCGGAATCGCCGCGTGAGGGTGAAAAATTTTTCCTTCCCCCCGAGGAGGTGGTCAAACAGTCATGAGCGACACCAGCCAGGTACCTGAGGACAAGCTGCTGCTGGCGATTGCCGGTGAGCTCAAAAGAATGGGCTCGGACATCGTGGGCCAGGTCCAGGTAGACCGGGAAAGTCTGTCAGCCTGCCAGGATCAACTGCGTTTGCGGGTGGAGATCTTTTCCGATCACCCGATGGAAGCGGAGATCCTGCATGCCCATGTGGTGGCCCGGTTGGGCGGTGAGTCGGGCCAGGAGCTGGATGCCTGCATCATTGGCATCGGGGAAACCGAAGACGAACAGGCAAAGGATGCCGCCCGAAACTGGCAGACGCTGGTGGGCGGTCCGGTCCTTTCCCTTTTGACCGAGACACCCCTGGTTGGCACCCGTCACTTTGACGAAGCATCGGCCCACGGGGTTGCCGGAGCCCATGGTTTTGTTGGTCCCATGATGGGACGGTTGCTGGACAGGGAGTTTGACTGGGGACAACTCGAGGAGGTGGACCTGTTTCGGTTTGCCCAGAATTTGGCGCCTGCGGAAATGGTACAGCTGGCCAAGGTGACCCTGCATGCTGAAGGGGGAGAGTGGTCCCGATCTCTCGAGATCAACGGCCACGCTGTTTCCCATTTTGATGCTGACTGGAAACTGGAACCCGATCCGCCACGGGAGGGAGCCGTGACGCAGTTTGCCCTGTTTCACTTTGCCCACGACCCCAACTGGGTCGTGATGAGGCAAAAAGTTGACGATGCGATCTGCAGTTTTGTGGCAGCTTTTGCGGAATCGGGAAAGATCGATGAAGCCTACCTGGAGCTGGTTCGCCAGGGGGTGGAGGGGGAGCTGGCTCACAACGTCTTTTCGTTTGCGTCACTCGCCTTCAGTCGGTCACTCCTGGAGCAGCTGGGGGCCCGGTATGCGGATTCGTATTGCCTGATCGGCCAGGGGGGATCGGTGACCCGGGATCATCTGCTCCTGGACCAACCGGTCTACGCTCGCAGCCTGGCCCTGAGTCACGATTTCAAGGTTGGTCCCGAGGTCGACGCGTTCAAGGACCTGGCCCTGCTGAACACCGAGTTTCAGCGTTTGAACCAGCTGATGAATGATGGCTTTCCGCCAGGTGAGATCGAGCTTCCGCCCCCGGTGATGCTGCAATTCGGCGTGGATGAAGAATCGGTTGAAATCGGGACCCGCAAGATTCTGGAAGGGGGAACCTGAAGGGCCGACGCGCCGGGGGAGGCCTGCGGTTTTTTGCCCCGGAGTCGTGGGGGTTCACGTTAGTCCGGGGCGATGGTTGGGGACGAAGCTGGCTGACAT
Organism: Planctomycetota bacterium; assembly: GCA_036336715.1. GTDB lineage: Bacteria > Planctomycetota > Planctomycetia > Pirellulales > Pirellulaceae > JABAAE01. Next base: position 6,495 of record JAYZFP010000135.1, on the reverse strand, counting down.
CGGCGGATCCGGGCAAGCAGGTTGATTGGATCGGCCGTCTCCTGACGCACAATTTGTTGGAGTTCCCCTTTTGAGGGAATCGGTTTTCGGGTGAATCGGTTTTCGGGTGAATCGGTTTTCGGTGGTTCAGTGCATTTGACATCGGATTTGTCTATCGGGGCCTGGCGTGAACCGGTTTTGGCGTTTGAAAAGGCGGCCTTGAAGAAAACGGCCGCAAATGAGAACATAAGGAATCGAGACGTGCTTGGTCACGTTTTCCGGAAGGTAAGCGAATGGTTAGCGGGCTGCTTGGAATGCAGTTGCCCTTCACGGGGTTGCGGGTTCGAATCCCGTGCCTTCCGCTCTTTTTGTGCGTTCTTTCAATGCGTTCGTCATGATCGTCAAGAAGATTGTCGTGCTCATCAAGATGATTGCTTGAACCCGACGCCCTGCCGGACTCATACTCCGGTTTTGCGTCTCTGACTACTGATTTTCGATTCAACCGAATGACTTGGAATGCGGGGCTTCGTGGTTTGAAACCGCGTTTCAAATAAGCCTGGTTCCATTACGGAGCCAAGATTCACCGACTGCAATTTTGGGCAATATTTGGTTTACTCAGCCAAACAAAACGCGAAACAGACAAGTTGCTTGGCTACATTCTAAACGAGTCTAATCGAAAATAACTTTAAGCCCGCCCTTTTGGATCTTTTTGATGCCGTCATCGGTTAATCCAATGCGCTTCTTAAATGCGTCAGCTTTTGACGGTGGTTTTGGATCATTCCAGTTTCGCCAATGATGGTCGATTTGGATTTGTCGATTGATCCCAAAACGGCTAGCCATAAACGCTTCGAGCGGTCGAGCAAGCAGCGTGGCAAACTCCTTCATACTTGGCTCGTAGCTTATTAACTATTAACGCCTATCGCATCCGAGTTACTTTGTAACGGTTGGAGATACCGTTTTTTTTAGCGTTGATGACGACAATGGCGGCGTGGAACTCTGGAGGAATGGCGGGAAAGGGGGCGGTGCCGCACGGGGCAACGACATCCACCTGGAAGTTCTCCATGTCCATTTACTGGGCTGCCCTTTTTCGCCAAACCAGCAAGGCACTTAGCAGGATGCCAAGCAGGAGGAAAACCAGCCAGGTCCCAAGTGGGGAAGAAGTCGATTTCATATCCGTTTCTTTCTGCAGGTTATCAGACTCCTTTATTGAGTCGGTTTCTGAAACCGGCTCTGAGTTTCCAAATCGATTTGCGTCCACAGTTTTTTCCGATTCCTTGATGCCAACCTTTTTGACAGCTGCTTCAACCGCTTCGTTAATGGTTGTTTTTTCATTCGTATCGATGTAGACGCTGTTGGTGCTTTGAGCGAGGGTTTTTGTGAGTTCCTTTTCTTTTTCGTTCAGTTTCAGGCCCACAACGGCAACCGCGATCGAACCGGACAGATTTGGAGTTGATCCAGTGCGAACAAGCATCCGGATCGGGATATCGTGAGGGCGGTCCGCTGAAATTTTCAGATAGTATTCACCGGGTGACAATTTTTTGGTCCAACGAGGCGTAGGCGACTTGTCTGGTTGAATCTGTTTCAATTCTGAATCGAAGACTTGTGCAGATATGCCTCCAAGTTTTTTCAATGTTTGGTAATAGCAGTCAATGGAAACGGGTTTCTCATTTATCAGAGTAAATTTGAAAAAATCCAAATCGTTCGGAACATCGATATAGATGTCATACGCTTTTTCCACCTCAATTACTGTCGCAGCTTCAAAAGTGTCATTGAATTCGAGGATGTCTTTTGTTTCCAGTTTCACCAAAGAGACTTGAAAACCCTGTGGTGTTGTTTGATTTCCCCTGGTTTTCAACGTGTACTTACCAGCCTCCAATGTGCAGGGTAAACGCCCATTGAAGGCCTGCTCACCTCGTTCGTCAAAGATTTCCGCGGTTTGAACAAATCCGGGTGGTTCTCCGGTATGAAATAGGCCAATACGGTTTGTCTCTTTCAATTCAAATGACCAATAGTCAATGTCGCCCTTTGGAAAAAAAGCGGTCGTATAAATATTGCCCAGCTCCACCTCGGCCGCCTCGTTTCCAGTTCGTTCAAGCTCATCGAAATCCCCGATCCAATGCACCTTGAAGGAATAAGTTTCGGCGGATGATTGACGATTGCCGGCTGCGGCTTTCAGCAGGTAATTTCCCTTGTCAACCCTGAAGTCAAAACCCTTTTTTGAAAGCGGTTTGCCTTTCAGGTCACAAAGCTGAAAGTTGAATTCCAGTCCTTCTGGGATTTCCAGTCCGTCGATCACCAGATATCCGGGATGGTCTACATTGATTTCGTAAAAATCAATGTCGCCCGCGGGAATAATGGCCCCTTGTTCAATCGTGTTCAGGTCTATTTCGACCGCCATAAAAGGTAGATTGTTGGGCTCATTCAAATCGATTTCTTCCAGAAATTTAAATGTGATGTCGAACGTTTCGGGTGAAGATGCATCATTCTCCGGATCTTGAACCGAAAAGTATACTTGGGTTGGTCCAACGACCTGGGCGAAAGGAGTGCGGCTCAATAATTTTTGGTTTTCGTCATAGACCGAAACACGTGGGGCGGGATTCTTGATCGATGATGTTCCGATTTCCGCCCAGACCATCCCACCGCCGGGAACTTCAACTTTGAAGAAGTCGATATCCTTGATCGGCATGATGGAAAACGGGTAACTCTGGTTCAGTTCGGCCACTATTGCGCGGTCGATGGCATTGTTGGGCTCATTCGGATCCTTCTCCGTGAAGAAAGAGTAGGTTGCTGTCAGGTTTTTTGGTGTGGAGTTGTCCCCCCACCTGTCTTTGATCGTTGCAATATACGTTTTGCCTTTTTCGATTCGGGCCTCGCTGTTTCCTATCTTTTTCTGATTTGAATCGAATATCTCAACAGTGGGTTTCAGGGATTTGACGTCCGTTTGTTCCAATGAAAAGCGTGCGTAGCCGGTTTGATTTGCCTCGAATTGAAAATAATCGACGTCACCGCGAGGCATGATGGAATAGTTAAAGGCTTTTTCCGCATCGATTTTCCGCGGGTTTTTGAAAGAATCCGGTTCGGCGTCGATTTCCTCGAAAAAAAGAACCTCGCCCCCAATTTTTTGCGGCGCTGAGAGGTCGTTGTACTCGTCTGCCAGGGTTACGAAATAGGATTTTCCTTTTTCGATCCTGGCTTCGTAAGAACCAATTGGATTTTTTTCTTCGTCAAGGATTCGTGGAATTGGTTTCAAGTTTTTGATACCGGTCGGTTTGATGTTGATTCGGATATATCCACTTTCCTTGGCCTGGATCCTGAAATAGTCGACATCCTTTACCGGCATGATGGCAAACCCAAATTCTGAATTCAGCTTGAGGTCGCGGGGGTTTTCAAAAGAATCATGCTCAGTATCCAGCTCCGGGAAGAAATTAATTTGGCCGACCAGGTCTTTTCCGGAATACATGTCGTTAAAATTGTCTATGATCTTTACGTAGAAGGTTCCTTTTGTGACGCGGGCCTCAAACGTCCCCAGACGCTTTTTGTCCTTGTCAAAATAGGCTGCATTGGGCACCAGGTTCTTGACCTGGGTGTCCTGGAAAGTGAAACGTACATACCCGTCTCGCGGGATTTTCAGCTTGCGAATCACCTTTGCGCCTTTCGTTGGTATTCGGAAATTGAATTCCTTGTTGATTTCAACAGGATTGGCTGAATCAAATTCGTCCTGTCCGGGAATCAGGTTTCCTGGGAAAAAGACCAATAAGACGACGAACAATATTTTGGAGGCGGTTTTCATTACCAACCCTTTCTTTGGACGTTCGCTGATTTCTCTTTGATAAGTTGAATTGCATATTGAGGATTCCCGTTTTCGGTATCTTCACCGTCGGATAATACGATGAGAGCCTTCCGTTTGAATTTCGATTCTCTAGCCAGGTAATCGCCGGCAGCGAGAATGCTCTTTGCGAGAGGTGTGCCGCCGTTCGCGGACAACGAGTCAATGGCCGACGCGACAGCATTGGTATCATTGGTGAATTCCTCTACCAGTTGTGGGGAACCATCCACGAATACCCACAACGCGACTTCGTTGTTTTTGCCGGCAAAAAGACTTTTGTCCTGTAGGATTCTTTTAGCCGCAGTCTTGGCTTCTGCCAACTTGTTTTTGTCCCTCATGCTTCTCGAGCAATCAAAAAGAAAAGCCACCGATACCCCGTCACCAAGTGGTCTCAGGCGAACACGGTGTTTTTTGTCGTCTCCCTGCTCAAAACCTGTCCAATTTTTTGATTGTGTATGGAACCTCGCAATCGTCGCCGGGTTAGTATCGAGCTCCTTGAATGAGTATGCGTGTATCGCGGATACACTCAGTTCGGCAACGTCCGGAAGGTCATCCATTGAAAACTCAGTCTCAATGACCTTGCCGTTTGATGTTGAGTTGAGCGGGAAATTTGAGATTTTCAGGGTGATTTCTCGGACTGCCACAGAAAAGGTCAATTCGGCAATGGCCCTGTTGTCGGGCGTTTCAACGATTTCATCTTTGATGACATGCAAAAACCTTTTGTTTTTTGCGGTGTCCAAGGCAGCCAATAATTGTTCTCGCTGGAGATTTAACGCGGTTAACCTGGCTTCTGTTCTACGGGTTCGCTTGATCGCGTAGTTGTAGTCCATTGCGATTGCACGAAGCCTGAGATCGTACTCGAACATTATTTTGTAAATTTTCAATCGCTCTCCGCGACTGGTAAAAAGATGGTCGCGAAGCCATTGTTTGGCCACGTTAACGGCAACACCTTTACTGATGTTTATGAATGTGTCGTCAGCCAATTTTTTAAAATCGAGCTGGGTTGAAATCTGGTTGGGGTTGCCATTTTCAAATGCCAAGGAATTGAGTTGGTCTTTTAGTTTGATGTTGGCCAGCAGGTTCCCGGTCTTTTTGCTGAGAACTCGATCGCGAAGCTTTTCGTTAGTCCATGAATAACCTTTTTCTTGGATAAAGTCTTTGATTTCTTGGTAAGAGTCTTCAATGCCTTTGTCTTTGACGTATTCGGAAAAAAACGCAGACAATAAAGCCTGAAAAGCCTGATCCTCGTCGACTGACAAAACATTTGGCTTTGGCGAGTGCTCTGCGCGATTGTTGAATGGAACGGCAGGCAGTTCGTGAGATAAATCAAAACTGGGTCGGTTGTTTCCCAGCCAAAAGTCCTTGGACTTTAAAGCTGATTCAATAAAGAGGTTGCCGGCGATGGTTCCTTTTTCGTTCCACAAAACACTCGCTGTTGTTGCCCCAATTTCGACCAAAATGTTTTCCCACATTTCGACGCCGATCAAATCACGGTATTGATCATTCAGGCGGGACCATTCTTCTGTCAGGCGTTTTTGCCTTTCTGCCAGATCCAGCCTTTCCCTTGCCAGCTTTTTAAGATCCTGCTTATGGCCTTCGATGAGTTTGTTTAAGAACACGATCGCCTGTTGAACTCGATCCTGCTCCGGTTTCCATTTGGCTTCGTAAAACGTCCGTGATTTGTCGGCGGACAGGATTCGAACCCTCTCAAGGAATGGCGGAGCCAAATCTTTTAGTTCTTCACCTGCAGTCAGCCTTAGATTTGCCAGATTGTCGATTGCTGTCTGGAAGGAATTTTTGAGGTTCTCCAAAATTTTGACGGCACGATCCAATTTGATTTGGGGTGCTGGTAGTTTCCGTTTGGCCTGTTCCAGGTTTTTTGTTGCCTGGAGCAGTTTGCTTTCAGCGTCCCGCTTTCGTTGCGCGAGGTGTGTTTCCCTTTTTACGCGGTTGATTTGTCTCTGAACCTGGGATCGCTGGGTAGAGAGCGACCGGAGCTGATTAAGTATTTGCTGTTTTTGGCTGGCGTTAAATTTGCCTTCATTATGTTGGTCTTCAAGCTTTTTGATTTTGTCGTTGTAGCGATTAAATATTCTCGACAAGTGCCGCTCGCGTTCGCTATTTCCAAATTTGATGGAACCCAGTTGAGCGGCTCGAATTCGAACTTCCTTTTCCGCCAGTTCAACCTGACTTCTTGCGTCTTTGAGTTTAGCCGTTTCCTGTTTGACGACCGTTTTCTGTCGTTCTAATTGGTCACTCAAGGAGCGGACTGCCGCTTCGGCCTGTCCAAGTTTTTGAATGAACTCTTCCTGCTTTCCGGGAAGTTTGCCGAGCTGTGCGATATTTGTATTGGTGGTTCCGGCGATGAACAGGATTCCGGCAAAAAAAGCTATCAATGCGTTGGACATGAATGCCTCCAGAAAAATCAAAAAAAGATTCTATTGGCCAATCATCGCATCGGCAGATGATGTTTGATTGGGCGGGAACCTCTTAAATAAAACCCAATATAGGGAGTTAATCGGTGTGAATGTTCAAATGCCGTCAGGGTTTTCTCCCGGACAAAATTTGGGCGCAAAAACCAAAAAATATTTTAAAATGTGGACAGTCGCTTTTTTCTTCGTTTATAAAACCATTTGAGTTGTGGAGTTGGTAAAAAGCTCTGGGGTAGGGTTGGCGTGGGCTTTAAAAAT